>NZ_QPFC01000611.1:0-5453 GCF_003427465.1 Nocardiopsis sp. TNDT3
GTTCCCGCCCCTCCCAACCGGGATATACTCGTGGAAGTTCATCGCGTTCCCGCCATGCCCGCGTGGCGTATTCGATGCTCCCGGCGCTCGCCCCGGTCGTTCTCGACCACGGTGCGGCCCGCCATCACGCGTACGGACACCGGTCGTCGGCCCGCGCTGCGCGCCTGGCCATGTCCTTCGTGTAACCTTCCACGGTTGGCGTCACCGCCGACCAGTCCGCCCGACCTCTCCCGGTCGGATGAACCTTCGCGTGCGGCGACGTGCGCGATCCCGAGCGCTTGAATGGAGTTACCGTGGCTTCTGTCTGCGACGTCTGCGGCAAGGGACCAGGGTTCGGTAACAGTGTTTCCCACTCGCACCGTCGCACCCGCCGCCGCTGGAACCCCAACATCCAGACCGTCCGCACCCGTGTGGGCGGCACGCCCAAGCGCGTGAACGCCTGCACCTCGTGCATCAAGGCCGGCAAGGTGACCCGCTAGGGTTCCCAGCCCTCCGGACCTTCCATGAAGGCCTCTGACCCTCTCGGTCGGAGGCCTTCGCCCTTTGTCGGGGACCTGTCGGAGGCCGGGTCCGCCCCGGCATCCCGGCGGGGCCCCGGCGGACCCGGAGACGGCCCGCGTCCCCGCTTCCCCCGGTTCACAGCTCGCAGACGTGCCCGTTGAGGGAGCAGCGGATCGGGCTCTGCGGCACGCCGACCGCCTCGAAGGTGAGCGCCACCGAGTCGCCCGGCTCCAGGCTGTTCTGGTCGGCGGGCTGGCGGGCCAGGATGCCGTTCTCGATCTCCGCCCAGTCCGCGCCGTTGACGTGCGTGATCTCCGCGGAGTCGAAGGCCAGGGCCAGCTCCCAGCCGTCCAGGCTGGCGTGCGAGGTGTTGGTGACGGTGACGTGGCCGCTGAAACCGACCGCCGTGGACTCCGTGACGCGGTAGACGACCGTGGTCGGCTCCGAACCCGCCTGGGTCTGCGGCCCCTGCTCCCCCTCGCCCTGGGCCGCGGGCTCCTCGGTGTCGGTCCCCGGCGAGGCGTCGTGCGTGGGCTGGACCCCGTCCTGGGTTCCGGGGGCCTCGGTCGCGCCCGGGGTGCCGCCGAACTGGAGGTAGATCTGGGTGGTGCTGTACCCGAACAGGAGCAGGCCGAGGATCACGCCGGAGACGACGAGCACGTTGAGCAGCCGCGGGGGTTCGACGCGTTTGGGGACCGTGCTCTCGATGAGGCCGCCGAGCCGCCGCAGCACGCCGACGTCCTCCGGCTCGCTGCGGTGCACACCCCGGCGGTTGCCGTTCCGCCAGCCATGCCGCCCCATAAACCGCCCCTCGACGTTGCCAGCGCCCTCCGCCGAGAGCCGCCGGTTTCCGGTCCCTCCCCCGTCGCCCTCCGCCGTGTGTGCCCCGTCCGGTGCGGGGGACACCGGCGAAGCCGTGGCTTCCTGCTCCGACCGTCGGTCGCTCCCGGGGACTTCCTGGGGCCGCCGCTTCCCGCAGGGCGGGTGCCGCGCCCGGAAAGGCCGCGTTCGCAAAGCCTAGCGCGAGAGTTAAACAGGACAAATCCCATCGGGCACCTCAGCGCCGGAAATGATCCCATCCTCCGCGAGGTGGAACCCGCCCGTCGACCGTGACCGGAATTGTGTTTTCCTCAGCGTTTTCACCTGTTGTTCGCACGACGGTTCCCACTCTGGACCAGTGGGCGGGCAGAACGGTGTGCGGCGGGAACACGGCGGCGAGGGCGTGGTCCTCGCCCCCGGCGACCATGAGGTCCCGCGCGGCCCGCTCGGCCGTGTCGGCTCCGGCCCCCAGGACGCGGACCGCCTCGACGAGCGCGGGCTCGGGGCGCAGCGCCTCCCCCTCCAGGTCGATGCGCACCCCGCTGGCCCGGCAGACGTGCCCGAGGTCCTGGGCGAGGCCGTCGCTGACGTCGAGCATGGCCGTGGCCCCGAGCCGGGCCGCCTCCGCCCCGCGGGCGTAGGGCGGGCTGGGCCTGCGGTGCTCGGACAGGCACTCGGCCGGGCCGTCGATCCCCTGTTCCAGCAGGGCGAGCCCGGCGGCCGACAGCCCCAGGTGGCCGGTGTAGGCGACCACGTCGCCGGGGCGGGCGCCGTCGCGGCGGACAGGCGCCCGCCCTTGGAGGTCGCCGAGCGCGGTGACCGCGATGGTGAGGGTGTCCGAGCCGACCATGTCCCCGCCCACGACGGCGCCGCCCGCGACCGCGCACTCGTCGCGGACCCCGGCGGTGAACTCCTCCGCCCAGGGCACCGGGAGGTCGGCGGGCGCGGCGAAGCCGATGAGCAGGCCGGTGGGGCGGGCGCCCATCGCGGCGACGTCGGCGAAGTTCTGCGCGACGGCCCGGTGCCCCACGTCACGGGCGGTGGACCACTCGCGCCGGAAGTGGCGGCCCTCGACCAGCAGGTCGGTGGTCGCGACCGTCCGGCCGTCGGGGGACGCGACGACGGCCGCGTCGTCCCCTGGTCCGAGGATTACATCGTCCGTGGTGGGGAATTGGCTCGTCACGCGTGCGATCAGAGCGAACTCACCAAGACCCCCAATGGTGTTCCGCACAGGGATCAGGGTACGGTGACGCTCCGGCGCGGTGGTCCGGACCCACGCTTGTCATCCGTCCGTCATCGGCCGCACCCTGGCTCGGCCGTGAACCACTCGCCGCTCCGACCGGCGACACGAAGGAGTACTCATGGTGCAGGCATACATCCTGATCCAGACCGAGGTCGGTCAGGCAGCCGAGGTGGCGGGGCGCATCCGGGGCATCGAGGGGGTCGAGAAGGCCCACGACGTGACCGGGCCCTACGATGTCATCGTCCAGGCCAGCGCCGAAGACATCGACTCCCTGGGCACCCTCGTGGTGGCCCGGATCCAGCGGTTGGACGGCATCGCCCGGACTCTCACCTGTCCCATCGTCAACATCTGACGCATCGCGTCGTCCGGAGCGGGGTCTGCTGTGCTGAGTCGGTTCGCGTGCGCCGGTGTGGTCGCGGCCCTGGCCCTGGTGGCGACGGGCTGCGGCGCGCAGACGGTGCGGATGCAGCCGCCCGAGGCGGACGCGGCGACCGCCGAGGTCTGCGCCGACCTCGTCGCGGCGCTCCCCGACACCCTGCTGGGGGCGGAGCGGGCACAGGTGCGGCCCGACTCGGAGCTCACGGCGGCCTGGGGCGACCCGCCCATCGGACTGCGCTGCGGGGTGGAGCGCCCGGTGACGCTGACCAGCACCTCCTACCTACAGGAGGTCAACGGTGTTCCGTGGCTGCCGCAGCCGGAGGACGCCCCCACCATGTACACGGCGATCGGCCACGAAGCGTACGTGGAGCTGTCGATCCCGGCCGCCCACGGCGCCCCCGCCGCCGCGCTGTCCACGGTCAGCGACCTGATCGTCGAACACGTCCCCGCGCTTCCCGAAGGGGAGCTGTGACCCGGCACCCGTGATGAGGGGCCGGGAGCGTTCTCCCGTCGAGAGGGTTGTGTCCGCGCCCGCGCTCGGAGCGACCGGCGCGGTGGCGCGGGAGTCCCCGGCGGGCCCTCCCGACGGACACCGGCACGGCCGCGGCGCGGCGGCGTTCCCGGCCGGGCGGGACGAGCGCGTGCGCTGACGACGGGGCCCGGTGCGCGGGCACACCGAGGCGGGCGAAGGCGCGGCCTCTTTACCCCGCCAAGCCCGCCCACCAGCGGCCCGCGCGGCCTGTGGACGACCCGTACGACCTGTGGCCGACACGCGCGTGGGGCCGCCAGCGGACGCTGACGGCCCCACGTCGGTCATCACGGGGTCACGGTGACGGCGGAAAGTCCCGTCAGTTCTCCGCCCCGGCCGACTCCTCCGCGGACGGCTCGTCCTCGGCGGCGTCGGAGGGGGCGTCGGACGCCTCGTCCCCGGTGCCCTCCTCGGCTCCGGCGTCGCCGCCCTCGGGGCCCTCCATGGTCTCGGCGTCCACGCCGGCGCCGCTGCCGAGCATGGCGTCGACCTCCTCGGCGTTCTCCGCCACGCCGCCGGAGCAGGCGGCGCCCGGCTCGGGAACGTCGGTGCCGCGCTCGTACAGCCGCACGAAGCGCTGGAGGTTCTCGTCGTCGGCGCTCTCGGCGGTGATCTGGCGTCCCCAGCTGGAGGCGACGATCGGCGCGTCCAGCTCACCCGCGTAGGGGCTGATCACCAGGTAGTCGCCGGAGCTGTACATGTCGGTCAGCGTCTGGACCTGGTCCTCGGGCAGGTCGGGCCGGTAGTTGATCCACACCGCGCCGTGCTCCAGGGAGTGCACCGCGAACTCGTGGGTCACCGGCTCGGTGTAGACGCCGCAGTTCTGCCAGGCGTTCCAGTGGTCGCCGCCCACGGGCGGGGACTGCTCGTAGTTCACGCGCTGCCCGGTGTCCACGTGGACGTAGGAGCCGACCTCGTACTCCTCCACCCCCGAGATCGTGCGGCTGCGGAACTCCATGAAGACGAGGAAACCGATCAAACCCACGACCAGGACCACAGCGGTCGTGATACCGGTGGTGGTAAGGATTTTGCGGCGGCGTTCCTCTTTGAGGCGTTGCGCCTTCAGCTCGGCGGCGCGGCGGCGACGCTCCTCCGCCGTCTTCTTCTTGGCCACTGGGTCTCCTGGGATGGATGGTGACATTAGGGACTTACCTATCCTCTACTTTGGCACCAGAGTTGGGCGATTCGACCAGGATGGTTCCTATGGAACAGAAAAACGGTCCCGCGGCCGGGACCGCCGACCACGTCGGCGATGTCCCGGACGACGACGGGCCCCCGTGGGAGGACGGGGCGGCGGACGAGGAGACCCCGTCGCGGGTGTCCTGGCGCTCGGTACCGATGTGGATCACTGTGATCCTCGTCGTACTGGCCCTGGGCGGGGGTTACCTGCTGGGACGCCCGTCCTACCCGCTGGACACCGGCGCCGACGCCGGGTTCCTGCGCGACATGAGCGCGCACCACGCCCAGGCCGTGGACATGTCGATGCTCATCCTGGAGAGGACCGAGGATCCCGAGCTGCGCACGGTGGCCACCGACATCGCCCGCACCCAGCAGGCCCAGATCGGGATCATGCAGGGGTGGCTGATGGCCTGGGACCTCAACGCGCGCGGCGTGCGGGAGCCGATGGCCTGGATGGAGGGCCACGACCACGGCGGCGGGGGCGGCGAGGTCCCCGACACGATGCCGGGCCTGGCCTCCTCGGAGGAGATGGTCTCCCTGGAGGAGGCCACGGGCGAGGAGGCCGAACTCCTCTTCCTTGAGCTGATGATCGCCCACCACAAGGGCGGCATCGAGATGGCCGAGGCGGAGGTGGAGCTGGGCCAGGAGGACCTGGTCACCGACTTCGCGCAGGGGATGGCCGACTCCCAGCTCAAGGAGATCGACCTGATGGAGGGCATGATCGACCAGCGCCGGGACGGCGCCTCCGGCGACTGACCCCGCTTCCCCGGACACGGCGACGGCGGCCCACCCGCGGGTGGGCCG
>NZ_QPFC01000060.1:0-2640 GCF_003427465.1 Nocardiopsis sp. TNDT3
CCCCAGGACGGCCGGGCCCTTCCGTGTTCCGGGCACCCCTCCGCGCGGCCCCCGGTGTCGCCCCCGCCCGACCTGGGTAGCTGCCGGTCCGCACGCACGCGGCACGGAGGGGGCTCCATGGACATCGCGCACGTCATCGAGGCGGTGGGCACCGCGGTCGACGTCGCCGGGGTCGGCGTCATCGTCGTCGGGGCCCTGGGCGCGACCGCGCTGTTCCTGTACCGGTGGGTGAGCGGGCACGGGCTGGACGCGGCCTACCGGCCCTACCGGCAGGGGCTGGGCCGGGCGATCCTGCTGGGCCTGGAGTTCCTCGTCGCCGGGGACATCATCCGCACGGTCGCGGTGTCGCCCACCTTCGCCAGCGTGGGGGTGCTCGCCGGGATCGTCCTCATCCGGACCTTCCTCAGCTTCTCCCTGGAGGTGGAGCTGGAGAACCGCTGGCCGTGGCAGGGCCGCTCCCTCACCGGCACCGGCTGACCCGCCGCCGGAGGCCTTCGCGGCCCCCGGGCGGACGGGCGCTACTCGACGGGCTCCAGGGACATCGCGTAGACCTCCGTGTCTCCGTCGAGCAGGGCGACGCGTCCCACGCCGCCCTCGGCGAGCTCCTGCCAGTTCTCCCCCAGCCAGCTCTCCGCGTCGCCGCGCGAGGTGAACGACTCCGAGGGCAGGTCCTGCCCCAGCGGGTCGGCTCCGTCGGCCTCGAAGTACCGCCAGGTCCACGCCATGTTCGACCGCCCCTTCGTCACGGAGGTCACAGCGCCGGTCACCGTGATCCTGGCCCGAGCTTAACCAAGCCTTGGCGGAGGATGCTGTTTACTTTTTCGGTGCGTATCCGATTTCTCGGGACTGCCGGGCACTCGGGGTGGCCCGCCCCCCAGTGCACCTGTGCCTCCTGCAACAAGGCCCTCTCCGAGCGCCGCCTGCCCCTGCGCGTGACGGTGGACGACCGTTTCCGCGTCCGTGAGGCGGGGGTGGTCGGCCCGGTGCCGCCGGGGTACTCGGTGAGCCCGACCCCCGACGGCGTCCTGGTCGAGGGCCCCGACGGGGGCAGGCTGATGTACGCGCGCACGGGCCCGGGGCCCCTGCCCGGCGTCCCCCCGGCGGAGGCGCGCGCCGAGGGCTCCTCCGGCTACTCCTCCGCCCGCCCCGACCAGCAGGTGGACATGGTCATCGTGGACGCCGCGCAGCGCCCGGAGGTCATCGGCGAGCTGCGCCGCTCGGGGGTGATCGGGGTGACCACGGCCGTCGTCGCGGTCGGCGGCGACCACCGCGTCCGCTCACCCGAGGAGTTCGCCCGCCGGGCCCGGCTGTGGGGCGCCCTGGTGCCGGGCGACGGGCAGGTCCTGTCGTGCCCTCCGGCGGTGTGGCCGGAGTCGCGGCCGCGCGGGCCGCACCGGACCCTGGTGACCGGGGGCGCGCGCTCGGGCAAGTCCACCGAGGCGGAGCTGCGCCTGATGTCGGAGCCGAAGGTGCTGTACGCGGCGACCGGTCCGGAGCCCGACCCGGACGCGGACCCCGACTGGGCCGACCGGGTGGCCCGGCACGTGCGGCGCCGCCCCTGGTGGTGGCGCACCGAGCAGACCACCGACCTGGCCGCGCTGCTCAAGGGCGCCCGGGGCGCGGTCCTGGTGGACTGCCTGGGCACCTGGCTGACCCGGGTGATGGACGGGGCGGGGCTGTGGGAGGACAGCCCGCCGCCCGACGCGGAGGAGGAGGTGGAGGCGGCGGTCCACGGGCTGCTGGACGCCTGGCGTTCCACCCAGGCCTACGTCGTGGCGGTCACCAACGAGGTGGGGTCGGGTGTGGTGCCCGCGACCCGTGCCGGGGGGCTGTTCCGCGACCACCTGGGCCGGTTGAACCAGTGGGTCGGCGCCGAGTCCGAGGACGTGGTGCTGGTGGCAGCGGGCCGCGTCCTGGAGCTGCCGTGAGCGGTGCCGCCGGCCCCCCTCCACGTGATCCCGCGCCGGACGGGCCTCCCCCGGAGGGCTCGTCTTCGGACGGGCCCGTCCCGGGCGGCTCCCCCTCCGTTCCCTCCCGGGCCGCGGACGCGGTCGCGGGAGCCCGGATGGCGCTGGGCACGTTCACCGTGTTCCCGGTGCGCGCGGGGCGGCTGGACCGCCGCGTGGCCGGGTGGGCGATGGTGTGGGCGCCCGTGCTGGGCGCGCTCCTGGGCGGCCTCACCGGCGCGGCGGCCGTGCTCGGGACGGCGGTCGGCCTGTCCGCCGCGCTGGCCGCGCTGCTGGCCGTCGGGCTGGGCGCGCTGCTGACGCGGGGGCTGCACCTGGACGGCCTGGCCGACCTGGCCGACGGGCTGGGCAGCGCGCGTCCCGCCGAGGGCGCCCTGGAGGTGATGCGCCGGTCCGACATCGGTCCGTTCGGCGTGGTCACCCTGGTGATCGTGCTCGCCGCGCAGACCCTGGCCCTGGGCCAGCTGGCGCAGGCCTCGGCCGAGGCGGCGCTGACGGGCGCGGCGACGGCCGGGGCCGCCGGGCGGCTGGCCGTGGCCCTGGCGTGCACCCCGCGCGTGCCCTCGGCGCGGCCCGAGGGCCTGGGGGCGTTCGTGGCGGGGACCGTGCGCCTTCCGGGTGCGCTGCTGGCCGCCGTCCCCGCGCCGCTGGTGTGCCTGGCGGGCTGGGCGCA
>NZ_QPFC01000612.1:0-3075 GCF_003427465.1 Nocardiopsis sp. TNDT3
CTCCAGGACCTCGTCGCCGGAGTCGACGAGGTCCTGGAGGGTGTCGTAGTCGGAGGAGGCCGCGGTGACGAGCACGTAGTCGTCGCGTGAGACGCCGGTGACGATCTCGTAGTCGGCGATGTCGACCGCCTCCTCCTCCGAGACCGCCAGGGGGGTGATCGCGGTGAGGGAGGCGTTGATGACGAGCAGGTTCTGGCCGTCGGGCTCCTGGGAGGCGAGTTCGTTGGCGGCCAGGGCGCCGTTGGCGCCGGGGGTGTTGACCACGGGGAGCGCGACGCCGAGCCCCTCCTGCGCGCCGTCGGCCAGCGCTCGGGCGATGAGGTCGGTGCTGCCGCCCGGGTCCTGTCCGACCATCACGGTGATCGGCCCCCGGGGGAACTCGCCCCCGGCGGAGCCCCCGCCGGACAGGTTCCCGCCGCAGGCCGCCAGCGACACGGTGAGCCCCGCTGCGAGGACCGGGGCCGCGCCCCGGCGGGCGCGGCTCCTGTGCGGCATGTGGGTCATGGTTCCCCGCCTTTCTTGTGGCCGCCGTCCGCACACGTCGGAGGGTTCTGTGTGAACGCGGTCACGTACTTCGGTGAGTGGCAGCATAGGAACACGCGATCATGCATGTCCAAGTCGAATACGGCATAAGCTGATACCTTCCGTGCATCATGTTCTCTTTCGACCAGTTGCGCGGTTTCGTCGCCGTCGCCGAGGAACTCCACTTCGGGCGGGCCGCGGAGCGGCTGTCCATGACCCAGCCCCCGCTCAGCCGCCAGATCCAGAAGCTCGAACGCGTCGTGGGCGTGCGCCTGCTGGAGCGCGACCGGCGCCACGTGGTCCTGACCGCGGCGGGGGAGGCCTTCCTGATCGAGGCCCGGCGTCTGCTGTCCCTGGCCGAGAGCGCGCCGGACCTGGCGCGGCGCATCTCCCAGGGGTCGCGGGGCACGCTGCGGATCGGCTTCACCGCGGCCTCCTCCTACGGCCTGCTCGGGGACATGATCAACTCCGTGGAGAGGCAGCTGCCGGAGATCACCGTCGAGCTGTTCGAGATGGTCACCAAGGAACAGGCCGCGGCCCTGCTCTCGGGTGAGATCGACATGGGCCTGGCCAGGCCGCCCCTGGACACCGACCTGTTCGGGTCGCGGGTCCAGCTCCGCGAGCGGTTGCTGGTCGCGGTGCCCGAGGCGCACCCGCTGGCGCGTCGCACGGGTCCGCTGTCCGCCGACGACCTGGTGGACGTGCCGCTGATCATGCACTCGCCGATCAAGGCCCGCTACTTCTACGACCTCGTGGTCGGCCTGCTGCCCATCGCCCACCAGAACGTGGTGCACACGGTCAGCCAGGTCATGACGATGGTCTGGCTCGTCGCCGCCGGACGCGGGGTCGCCTTCGTGCCCGCCTCGGCGACCGGTCTGGGCGTGGCGGGGGTGGCCTACCGCGAGCTGGAGGGGCTGCCCGAGAACCCCGTCGAACTCCACCTCATCTGGACCCACGACTCGCCCAATCCCGTCGTGCCGAGGGTGCTCCAGGCGTGGCCCGCCGCCGACGGAGGAGGCTCCTGATACCCGGTGGGTATCAGTTGATGCCCAACGAATCTTGGACAGCATCGAACGACGCTCCGTACGGTAGCGGCAACACCGTGCGGGCCCGCCACCCCCGGGGCCCGAGCCGCAGAACCGAGGACGACACGTGAACGCGATGCACCCAGACGACCTGGCCGGACGGCTCAGGTCCGGGCTCCTGTCCTTCCCCGTGACCCACTTCGACGGCGACCTGGCCTTCGACGAGGAGCGCTACCGGGAGCACCTGGCCTGGCAGGCCAGCCACGACGTGGCCGGGCTGTTCGCCGCCGGGGGCACCGGTGAGGGCTTCTCCCTCACCCCGGCCGAGATCGACCGCGTGGTGCGCACGGCGGTCGACGAGGTCGGGGGCCGGGTCCCGGTGCTCGCCCCGGCCACCGGCGGCACCGCGGCGGCCGCCCTGCAGGCCCGCGCCGCCCAGGAGGCGGGCGCGGACGGGATCCTGCTCATGCCGCCCTACCTCACCGAGGCCGGGCAGCCCGGCCTGGTCGAGCACGTCAGCGCGGTCTGCCGGGCCACCGACCTGGGGGTGGTCGTCTACAGCCGGGCCAACGCCGTGCTCGACGACCGCTCCGTGGCCGAGCTGGCCGAGCGCAACCCCAACCTCATCGGTTTCAAGGACGGCGTCGGCGACATCGAGGCGATGACCCGCGTCTACGCCCGGGTCGGCGACCGGCTGGTCTACATCGGCGGCCTGCCCACCGCGGAGACCTTCGCGCTGCCGCTGCTGGAGCTGGGGGTGAGCACCTACTCCTCGGCGATGTACAACTTCGCGCCCGAGTTCGCCCTGGGCTTCTACGCCGACGTGCAGGCCCGCGACAGGGAGTCGGTGTACCGCAAGCTCAACGACTTCGTCATCCCCTACCTGGACATCCGCGACCGCATGCGCGGCTACGCGGTCTCCATCGTCAAGGCCGGGCTCGACGCCGCGGGACGCCACGGCGGACCCGTCCGGCCGCCCCTGACCGCACTCACCCGGGCCGAGCGCGACGAGCTGTCCGCGCTGGTCGGAAAGGTTGCCTGAATGGCCGAGCACACTCCGGACCCGAAGGGCACGAACACGGGCACGGCCGCGGACGTCCTCGGACCGCTGGTGGCCTGCGCTCCCGTCGAGGGCGGGGCCGGGACCCTGCGCGCGACCGACCCCGCCACGGGGGAGGAGTTCGGCGAGCCCGTGGGCCTGGTGGACTCCGGCCAGATCCAGGAGGCCACCCGCGCCGCCGAGCAGGCCCTGGACGCCTTCCGCGCCCAGTCGCCAGCCGAGCGCGCCGACTTCCTGCGCCGCGTCGCCGACAACATCGACGCCCTGGGCGACGCGCTCGTGGACCGGGCGGTGCGCGAGAGCGGCCTGCCGCGCCAGCGCCTGACGGGGGAGCGGGCCCGCACCACCGGCCAGCTGCGCATGTTCGCCGACGTCGTGGCCCAGGGCGACGCCCTGGGCGCCCGCATCGACCCGGCGCTGCCCGACCGCACCCCCCAGCCCCGCCCCGACCTGCGCCTGGCGCACATC
>NZ_QPFC01000613.1:0-3831 GCF_003427465.1 Nocardiopsis sp. TNDT3
TTGGTGGCGGTTCCGCACAGTCGGCGTGGAAGCGTCGGGGCCTGGACGATAGGCTTGTTCATGTCTCACCTCGGTCTATTCGGGGTGGGGCACCTTGCCTCGGAGATCGCTCTCACCTTCGGTCTCCGGGGCTTTTTCATGCCCTTGTAGATATTTGGCCCGATATGGGCTGCGAAGCTTTCTGTATTTGCTTCGTCACGAACCTTGCCAACTGGTCTGCCTTTGGCGCTATGCTTATTACCTAAGACGGTAAAACTTCTATGGCCAGCGATATTTTTGGTTGGCCTGGTGGTGTGATGGTGCAAGAAGAAGATGCCGACAAGGCTGCACAGCTTCGTTTCGGCAAGTTGCTCCGCAAACTCCGAGGTCAGGCGGGTCTTACTCAGCAGGAACTCGCTGCCCTGGCCGTGGTGTCACAGAGCACCGTCAGCGATTTGGAACGCGGGAAAAAGGGGACACGGAGAGATCCAGTAGTACGACTCGACAAAGCCCTTACCGCCCGGGGCATGCTCGTGGACGCGTGGGACGCGGTGTTCTCCGGAGTTGGGGTGACCGCGTACTTCCGTGAGGTGGCCGAGGCGGAGCAGATGGCTCTCAAGATCCGCGACTACTCCTACGGTCTGGTTCCTGGACTGTTCCAGGTCGAGGAGTACGTGCGGGCCATCAGTGAACTCTCCAACCCCGAAGCCACCACGGAGGCCATCGACCAGATCGTGAAGGCCAGGAAGTACCGACAACAGATCCTGGACCGGCCCCACCCGCCGACGATCACGGTGCTCCTGGACGAGGTGGTGCTGCTGCGACGGTTCCGGAAGCCGGAGGTGATGAAGCAACAGATCGATCACCTCATTGACCAGTCCTATCGCCCGCGAGTGAACCTCCAGATCGTGCCGATCGCGACCGAGGGACATCCAGGTCTGTTCGGGTCCTTTAGGCTGATCGACGTGCCTGATTCGAGCACATTCGCCTATATCGAAAGCCAGAGGACAGGGGTGTCACTGAAGCAGCCGGACGTTGTGGCAAGCTACGACCGGATATTCGCGGAGCTGAGGAGCGCCGCCCTGCCGGTGCCCTCGTCACGGTCCCGCATAGAAGAGATTCGAGGCAGCATCACATGATGACCGAGGCTTGGAGTAAGTCCAGCTACAGCAACGGCGAGGGCGGCGACTGCGTGGAGGCCCGTCGCGACCAGACGGTCGTCCTAGTGCGCGACACCCAGAACCGATCGCTCGGCCACCTGGCCGCTCCGGCTGCCGAGTGGACGGCCCTGTTGGGTGCGGTACGCGGTCGGTAGCGTCAGCACGTGAACGGATTTCTCATGGAAGAGATTCGAGGCAGCATCACATGGTGACCGAGGACTGGAACAAGTCCAGCTACAGCAACGGCACCGGTGGCAACTGCGTGGAGGCCCGCCGCGACCAGGCGGCCGTCCTAGTGCGCGACACCCAGAACCGGTCGCTCGGCCACCTCGCGACCCCCACCGTCGAGTGGACGGCCCTGGTCAGCGCCGTTCGCGCCCAGTAGTCCACAGACACGACCGGCCCCGCCCAGACGCACCGGGCGGGGCCGCTCACTGTCCGGCCGCGTAGTCCCGGGGCGATGACCCCAGCACGCGCAGGAACATCGTGGAGAACGCCGACGGGCTCTCGTACCCCAACTCCATCGCCACCCTGGTCACCGGCTCACCTCTGGCCAACAGCGGCAGCGCGTGCAGCACGCAGGCCCGCTGCCGCCACCGCGCGAAGCTCATGCCCGTCTCCGCCCGGAAGAGCCGGTGCACCGTCCGCTCGCTGACGTGCAACCGTCCCGCCCACCGTGCGGGCGGATCGTGCACGTCCGGCGCCCCGAGGAACTCCTCGCACATCCGCCTCAACCCCTCGTTCCCGGGCAGCGGCAGATCCAGCGGCAGCGGCACGAGCCGACGCAGTTCGTGCAGCACCAGCGCGAACACCGCCGCGTCCCGACCGTGCGGGGAGTAGCGCGGCTCCAGGTCCACAGCTGTCAACAGCAGTTCCCGGAGCAACGGCGACACCTCCACCACCTGGCAGCGCCCCGGGAACCACGCGACCGCGCTCGGCTCCAGGTACAGGCTGCGCGTGCTCACCTCCGTCATGACCACCCGATGATCGGTCCCGGCCGGGATCAGCACGGCCCGGTGCGGCGGCACGGTCCACTCCCCGTCCGCGGTCTGGACCCGCATCACCCCCGTCGCCCCGTAGAGGAACTGCGCCCGCCGGTGCCGGTGAGCGGGCAGCACGTGCTCGGGCGG
This sequence comes from Nocardiopsis sp. TNDT3, assembly GCF_003427465.1. NCBI lineage: Bacteria > Bacillati > Actinomycetota > Actinomycetes > Streptosporangiales > Nocardiopsidaceae > Nocardiopsis > Nocardiopsis sp. TNDT3. Next base: position 2,270 of record NZ_QPFC01000613.1, read on the forward strand.
GTAGTCGGTGCCGATCGCCAGGACGGGCCGGTCGATGGAGTCCACCTCGGCGACGGGGATGTTGCGCATGGGGTGGACGCTACCGGTGTTGTCCGCTGCGCGAAGGACAGTGGCGTTCTTTCGAAAGCGCGCCAGCGCCCGTCTGCCTAACGTGGTCCGGGTGCTCACCTTCGTCCTTCCCCTGCTCGCCCTGGGCCTGCTGACCGGCGTCACCACCGTCCTGTTCGGCTTCGGCGGCGGCTTCGTGGTCGTCCCCGTCGTCTACTACGTCACCCGCGCCCAGGCCGACCCCGGCGTGGACCCGATGGCCGTGGCCGTGGCCACCTCCACCGCCGTGATGGTCGTCAACGCGCTCAGCGCCACCCTCTCCCAGCGCCGGGCCGGACGGCTGCGCCGCGACTACGTGTGGCCGCTGGCCGCCTACATCGGCGTCGGCGCGGTGCTGGGCTCCCTGGTCGCCACGGTCGTCGGGGGAGGGGCCCAGCGCGTGCTGTTCATCGCCTACATCGCCGTCACCCTGCTCGACACCCTCCTGCGCAAGGGCTTCCTGACCCGCGACCCCGACACCGGGCCCCGTCTGCTGGGGCGGCGCACCACCACGGCGGGCGGGGTCGCCATCGGCGCGGTGACCAGCTTCCTGGGCGTGGGCGGCAGCGTCATGACCGTCCCCCTGCTGCGCCGCCGGAGCCTGCCGATGGGGGAGGCGACCGCGATGGCCAACCCGCTCAGCCTGCCCGTCGCGGTGGCGGGCACGGCGGTGTACGCGCTGTTCGGCGAGGGGGGAGGCGCCGGGCCCGGCCACCTGGGCTCGGTGGACCTCGTGGCCGGGGCCCTCCTGCTCGCCGGGTCGCTGCCCGCCATCGCCGTCACCCGCCGCCTGGTGGGCCGGGTGCCCGACCGGGTGCACGCGGTCTCCTACGTCGTGCTGCTGGCGGTGGTCCTGGCGGCCTTCCTGTTCGTGTGAACGTTCGGCCTCGGGGCGTCCCGCCGCTGGCCCTACCGCCGCGTACCGCTGGCCGCCGGGGCGCTCCGGCGGAGGGGCCGCACCAGTGCCCGGGGGCGCGTGTCGGTGACCGGTCCCCCCGCCACCTGCGGAAATACTGGCCGTATGGATCTTGAGGGAGCCCGAGTCCTGGTGGCCGGGGCCACGGGCGTACTCGGCGGGCACATCAGCAGGGCACTGAACCGGGAGGGCACGCGGGTCGTGCTCGCCGGACGCGACGAGGAGGCGCTCGACGCGCTCTCGCGGGAACTCGACGGGTCCTCCACGGCCGTGTTCGAGGCGGCCGACACCGAGGGCTGCGCGGCGCTCGTGCGCCGCACCGCCGAGGAACAGGGCGGTCTGGACGGACTGGTCATCGCCTTCGGCGTCGTGGCCTTCGACACCGGCCCCGACTCCGAGGGCGGCATCGAGGACGCCGCGGTCGAGAAGATGTTCCAGGTCAACACGCTCGCGCCGATGGCGATGCTGCGCGCGGCAATCGACGCGGTCAAGCCCGGCGGGGCGGTGGCGGCGGTCACCGCCGTGACCGCCGAGTACCCGACCCACGGCATGGCGGCCT
>NZ_QPFC01000614.1:0-8489 GCF_003427465.1 Nocardiopsis sp. TNDT3
GCGCGTGCGCTCCTCCAGCCCCGGCTCGACCGGGTCAGAAGTCCTGGGAGGACTCCTCCCCGGTCGAGCCGGGGCTGGAGGAGCGCACGCGCCGGATGTGCAGCTGCCTGCCCAGCCGGATCACCGGGCGGATCAGCAGCTCGACACTGCCGACGAGGAAGCACCAGGTGCCCGCGGTGGTCCAGGCCTCGGAGAAGAACATGATGCTTCCGGCGATGAACCACAGGGCGATGAGGATGTCGTTGACGATGCTCGCGGCCTCGTAGCGGCGCCGGACGACGAGTTCGTCGTGCCCCACGTGCAGGACCAGCGGTCTGCTCTGCTTCTCGGACATGTTCGGCCCTCCCTGCGGGGTCGTCTCGGCACCGCGTCTTCCCCTGCCCGAAGTGGGCGAACACGAAAAGTCACCACATAACGACTACTCGTACATACTTGCTGGTAACCCTGTGTAACGTCTGCCTCGTGGCAATATCCGCTGAACACCAGATCTACACCGACCTGTTCGTCGAGGAACCCGAACTGACCATCGGTTTCTTGAGAAATCTGGGCATGTCCGTCCCCGAGTACACCAGCGTCGAAAGGGCCTCCTGCGACCTGGGCAATGTCCAGCCGACCGAGCGCAGAGCCGACGGCGTCCTCGAACTAAGGGGCCCACACCCCCTGTCCGGGCACAGTGAGAGCCGCTTGGGCATCGTGCTGGAGGTCCAACGCAAGGAGTCCGACCGCAAGAGATTCACGTGGCCGGAGTACCTGGCCACGCTACGGGCACGGTTGGAGTGCCCTGTCGCACTCATGGTGGTCTGCCCCAACAGGGCGACCGCCGCATGGTGCGCCGAACCGATCGCCATGGGCCACCCCGGATGGACACTGCATCCGATCGTCGTGGGGCCCGACCAGATTCCGGTTATCACAGACCCGGAGGAAGTCGGTCGCAGAGCAGCCTTGGGGGTTCTGTCAGCGATCACCCATGGCGACGGTGATCCGCGGGTACTACGAGCTCTGCATGACGGCCTGAGCTTCATCGCCCCGGAGGAGGCCAGGAAATACACTGAACACACACTGCTCCTGCTCGGACGCCACGGGCAAAGGCTTCTGGAGGAACTGTTGAAGACGGAGACCTACAGGTACAGCAGCGACTGGACCGAGAGCCTCAAGGCAGAGAGCAGGGCCGAGGACATCCTCCGTCTGCTCACCCTGCGCGGTGTCGACGTACCACAGGAGGCACGCGAGCGGATCAGCGCATGCCGCGACCACGACCAGCTCGACACCTGGCTCGACCGGACCATCAGCGTCACCCACATCGACGAACTCTTCGCCGAGTGACCTGAGAACCGTGACGGGCCCGGCTTCCCCCCGGAAGCCGGGCCCGTCCCTCGTGCTCAGCGGCGCGCGGAGGCCCGCACCGCGCCCGTCGAGAGCATGCCGTGCTGCCGGACCACGCCCGGGAAGAGCCGTCCGGCGGAGGTGGGCCCGGCGACCAGACGCAGGCGGGGGTCGTCGGACGGCAGGCGTCAGGCGCGGTCGGTGCCGCGGGCCAGGGCGACGACCTCCTGGCCGGGGCCGGGCAGCAGGCGCACGATGTCGCCGCCGAGGAGACCGGTCGCTCCGGTCACCACGGACCTGCTCCGCCCGGGGAGCGGTGTGGCGTGGACTTGCGTATCGTTTCACACCCCAACCATAGAGTTCTATGATCATCTGATGAGTAGAAGCACTGGAGAGGGGGCCGAGGCGTGGAGAACGCACCCGGATGGGACACCCCCATGTGGCACACGACCGGTTTTCGACTGATCAAGCTGGGCGAACTGGTCCAGGCGACCACCTCGGCGGTCTTCGGGCCCCAGCAGATCACCTCCCGGCAGTTCCACGTGCTCTCCGCCGCGGAGGCGATGCCCCATCTCTCGCAGAAGGAGCTGAGCCGTGTGCTGGGTGTGGATCCGAACGTGATGGTGGGGCTGATCGACGACCTGGAGGAGCAGGGGCTGGCCAGGCGCGAGCGCAACCCCAGGGACCGCAGGCGCTACATCGTGACGCCCACGGACAAGGCGAGGACGCTGCTGGAGGAGGCCCGCGACGCGGTGGCCCGGGCGGAGTCGGAGTTCTTCGCCACCCTGTCCGGGAGCGAGGTGGCCCTCCTGCACGAGCTGTCGGGCCGCCTGCTCACCGAGCACCCCCGGGTGACCAAGTACGAATGAGTTTCCGGTGCCGGGGCCGCCGCCCCCGGCACCGGAACCCCCGGATCACTCGGAGACGCCGAAGCGGGCGTGCACGCGCTTGAGCGGCGCCGGGGCCCACCAGTTGGCCCGTCCGGCCAGCCGCATGAACACCGGTACCAGCACGCCGCGGATGAGGGTGGCGTCCACCAGGATCACCACCGCCATGCCGACCGCCAGCATCATCAGGTACAGCACGTCGGAGACGGCGTAGGCGGCGAAGGAGGCGGCCAGGATGACGGCCGCCGCCGTGACCAGGGGGCCGCTGCGCTGGAGTCCGGCCGCGACCGCGCGGGTGTTGTCCCCGGTCAGGTCGTACTCCTCCTTGATCCGGGACATCATGAACACCTCGTAGTCCATGGACAGCCCGAAGGCGATGCAGAACATCAGGATGGGGAACGTCGTCTCCAGGGTGCCGTCGGCGGTGAAGCCCAGCAGCCCGGACAGGTTCCCCTCCTGGAAGATCCACACCATCACGCCGAACATCACCGCGAGGCTGAGCACGTTGAGCACGATCGCCTTGGCGGGCAGCAGGATGCTCCCGGTCATGAGGAACAGGATGACGAAGGTGATGGCGAGGATGAGGCCGAACACCAGCGGCACCTGCCCCAGCAGGGCCTCGCGGAAATCGGTCAGGTCGGCCGGGTAACCGCCGATCCGGGTCTCACCGGGCGCGGGCACGTCCCGGACCCGGTCGATGAGGTCCTCGACGTCCTCCAGGGCCCCGGCGGTGGGCACCACGGACAGCCACGTCCGCTCCGCCGACCCGAACCGCTCCTGTGCCCGCGGTTCGGCCCCGTCGGTCCGCTCCCCGCCGCTGAAGCGCCCGGTGAGCGCGTCCACCTGGTAGACGCCCTCCACCCGCGACAGGTCGGCGGCGTAGGCGCTGATGACGTCGGCCTCGGCCTCCCTGCCGGGTACGTCCACCAGCACCTGGACGGCGTCCATCTCCTCCTGGACGAAGTTCGCGCCGATCTGGTCCTGCACGTCGCGGCTGGAGGCCCCCTGCGGCAGCACGCGCGCGTCGGGCAGGCCGAAGTCGAGCCCCACCGCGGGCGCCGCCAGCACCAGGACCACCGCGAGCGCGGGCAGGCCCCACAGCAGCGGGCGGCGCATCATCCGCAGCGCGGTGGAGTGCCACCAGCCGCTGTCGGGGTCGGGCTCGCGCTTGGGCCGGACCCGGTGCCCGACCTTGGCCAGAGCCGCGGGCAGGATGACCAGCGCGGCGAACACCGAGGTCAGCACGGTTCCCACGCCCGCGTAGGCGAAGGACTGGAGGAAGGGGAAGGGGAAGAGCATCAGGCAGGACAGGGCCACCGCGACCGTCAGTCCGCTGAACAGGACGGTGCGCCCGGCCTTGGAGACGGCCAGGGAGACCGCCTCGGGGACCCGCCTGCCCCGGGCCAGCTCCTCGCGGAAGCGGTTGATGACGAACAGGCTGTAGTCCACGCCCAGGCCCACGCCCATGACCAGGGTGAGGTTGGCGGCGAAGGTGGACACGTCGGTGAGGTAGGTGACCCCGCGCAGCAGGGCGAGCGTGGTGACCACGGAGAGCAGGCCCATGCCCAGGGTCAGCGCCGCCACCGAGATCCTGCGGTAGAGGACGAGCAGGAGCACGAACACCAGCGGGAAGACGATGGCCTCGGCGAGCAGGAAGTCGGCCTGCGCCTGCTCGGCGGCCTGGCGGAAGACCTCGTCGCCGCCGCCGACCTCGACCCGGATGACCTCGTCGTCGCGGGTGAAGTCCGGCGAGATCCCGCCGAGCGCGGTGCGCGCCTCGGTGACCGTGCCCTCCATGCGCACGGTGATCAGCGCCTGGGTGCCGTCCTCGGAGCGCATCGCCGGGGACCCGCCGCGCCCCCAGTAGGAGGCGGTCTCGGCGACGCCCTCGCGTGAGGCCAGATCCCGTTCCAGGGCGGTGGCGGCCTCGACGACCCCGGGGTCGTCCACGGTGCCCCGCTGGGCGGTGACGAGCAGGAGGAAGTGGTGCTTGCCGGTGCCGAAGCCCTCCTCCAGTTGCTGTTCGACGCGCAGCGACTCCGATCCGGGGCTCTCGAAGCGGCTGAGCAGCAGCCGGTCCATGGTGCCCGCCGCCAGGGCCAGGGCGACCAGCACCAGCGCGACGCCGGCCAGGATCACCCGGCCCGGGCGGCGGGCCAGCCCGTCGCCGAGCCGGACCAGGAGCGGGGGCCTTCCCGGTGGTGCCCCCTGGCGGCCGGGGGGTGAGGTGGTCGTCGGGGACGTGGCCATGGTGGTCCCGCCTTCCAGGGTCAGGAGGTGGTGGGGGCGTGCCGCTCCGTCCACGCGGCCGACCCGACCGCCGCCAGCGGGACGGCCAGGACCCACCAGGGGTCGCGCGTGGTCAGCCTGGTCAGCGCGTCGGGCATCGTGTCACCCCCTTCGTTTGCGGGCGCGCGGGGCCGTCGGTGGCGGCCGGAGTCCCCCGGCCGCCACCGCGCGTTCCCTCGTTGCCACGGTACAGTAAAAACATGAGATAATCACTAGGGCCAATAATAGGTTTCACATATCATTTGTTTGAGGGGCCGCTGGACCCCGGGCAGCGGGGCCGCGTCCGCCAGGCGGGGTCGCACAGGTCGGCCACCGCCGCCACCCAGGCGTCGGGGCACACCGACGGCCCCGCGACACGCACCCGACGCACTCCGCCCGCGGACGGCCGCGTCACGGCACCGCAGACAGCGAAACGACCCCGTCCGGGAGCTCCCGGACGGGGTCGCGCGACAGGCGGTCACACCCCCGCGTGCACCCTTCTGCGCCCGTCCCGCTCCACGGCGGGTTCGGGCCCGTCCTCGTCGCCGCCCTCGGAGATCCCGATCCGGTCGTGCAGCCAGCGCAGCGGCCGGGGCAGCCACCAGTTGGCCCCGCCCAGCAGGCGCATCGTGGCGGGCACCATGACCGCGCGCACCAGGGTGGCGTCCACCAGGACCGCGATGGCCAGGCCGATGCCGATGACCTTCAGGAAGAGCAGGTCCGAGGTGCCCATGGCCAGGAGCACCACCATCAGCAGGATCGCGGCGCTGGTGATGATCTGGCCGGTGTGCTGGAGCCCCGCCGCCACCGAGCGCGTGTTGTCCCCGGTGCGCAGGTACTCCTCGCGCACCCGGCTGAGCAGGAACAGCTCGTAGTCCATCGCCAGGCCGAAGGCCACGACGATGATCAGCACCAGGTAGGTGGGGTCGATGGTGCCCACCGCCTCGAACCCGAGCAGCCCGGAGAAGGCGCCCTCCTGGAAGCCCCAGACCACCACGCCCAGGGAGGCGCCCAGGGACAGCGCCCCCATGAGCACCGCCTTGACCGGCAGGACGATCGAACCGAAGGCGAGGAAGAGCAGGAGCAGGGTGGCCGTGGCGACGAAGCCCACGGTCATGGGCGCCGCGTCGACGATCGCCGCCACGTTGTCCTGCTGCATGGCGGCCACGCCGCCGACCAGGCTCTCCTCCGCCCCCTCCGGAACCGGTTCGGCGCGCACGTCGCGCACCAGGTCGGCGACCTCCGGGGAGTCGGAGGCGCCCCGGTAGGCGACCACGACGTGGGCGACGTCCTCGCCGGTGCGCTCCACCGTCGCCGACACGGCCTCCTCCAGGCCCGCCAGGCGCTCGGTGTACTCCTCCAGGGCCCCGTCGTCGGCGCCGCCGACCACCGCGACGTCGAGCGTGCCCAGGCCGCCCGCGGGGAAGTCGTCGGAGAGCGCCTCGGTGGCGATCCGGCTCCCGGAGTCGGCGGGCAGGTAGCGCTGGTCGGTGGAGCCGAGTTCGGTGGAGGCCAGGCCGGCGCTGAAGACCAGCAGGACGCCGCCGACCGCGACCAGGGACACGGCGGGGCCGCGCATGACGACGCGGGCCAGGCGCGACCAGGCCCCCTCGTGCACGGCTCCGGTGACGGTGCGGCGGGGCAGCGGCAGCCTCAGGCGGTTGACGCGGTGCCCGACCGCGGCCATCAGCGCGGGCAGGAAGACCAGCGCGGCCAGCAGGTCGAAGACCACGACGGCGATGCCGCCCCAGCCGATCGACTTGAGGATGGGCTGGGGGAAGAAGAGCAGGCCAGCGAAGGCGATGCCGACGGTGATGCCGGAGAAGGCCACGGTGCGTCCGGCGGTGTCCACCGTACGGCTCACCGCGTCGGCGATGCCGCGGCCCCGGCGCAACTCCTCCCGGAAGCGGCTGACCATGAACAGTCCGTAGTCGATCGCCAGCCCCAGGCCCAGGATGGTGGCGACGTTGATCGCGAACACCGACACCTCGGTGACGTGGGTCAGCGCGCGCAGGAGGGTCAGCGAGCCCAGGATGGCCAGGCCGCCGACGGCGAGCGGGACCAGGCCCGCGACGAGGCCGCCGAAGATCAGGACGAGCAGGAACAGCAGGATCGGCAGGGTGATGAGCTCGGCGCGGACGACGTCGCTCTCGGCGCTCTCGGCCAGCTCGTGCTCGATCGCCACCGAGCCGCCCAGGTGGACCTCCAGGTTGCTGGAGGACAGGTACTCGGCCACCTCCTCGTACTGGTGGAGGCGATCGGCGTGGGTCTCCCCGCTGAGGGTCACGGGGATGTAGGTGGCGTCCATGTCCTCGGCCACGAGCATGCCGCGCTCGGTCTCGCCGAGGTCCTCGTCGAGGTAGGTGTCGAAGTCGGCGACCGCGTCCTCGGGCATGCCGTCGGCGATACGCTGGACCGCCGCGGCGAAGGTGGGGTTGTCCACCCGGATCTCGTCGCTGCGGTAGACCGCGACGACGTCGACGCCGTCGTGGCCCAGCTCCTCCTCCAGGACGCGCGTGGCCCGCGCGGACTCGGAGTCGGGATCCTCGAACCCGCTCTCGCTGACGTCGGAGAAGAGCCCCGAGCCCCAGATCCCGGAGAAGACGGCGAAGACCGCGGTGGCGGCGAGGACCGCCCAGCGCCAGCGGTGGACTCCCCGTCCCAGCCGACCGAAAAGCCCCGTTTGTGTCGGCATACGCCGCCCTTTCAGGAAACAGACCCCATGTCCGTTAACGGTGTTTGCTAACGGTGTTCACTAAAGCGTGCGGGCGTTACGATGTCAACGTCGTCGACGAGGACCACGGCGCCCCGACCGGGCGCCCGAGACGGGGTGTAGCGCAACAGATGGCGAAACCGCAGCTGGACCGGGTGGCAGGGGGGCCGAGCCGCCGCGAGCGTGTGCGCGAGGCCACATTGGCGGAGATCAAGGGGATCGCCCGCCGGCACCTGGTCGAGCACGGGTCCGGCGGGGTGTCCCTGCGCGCCATCGCCCGGGAGATGGGGATGACCGCGCCGGGGCTGTACCGCTACGTGACGGGGATCGACGCGCTGCTGGTGCTCATCACCGCGGACATGTTCCAGGAACTGGGCGACGCGGTGGCCGCGGCGGACGCCAGCGTGCCCGCCGAGGACACCGACCTGCGCATCCTCACCTCGCTGCGGGCCTTCCGGGCCTGGGCGATCGGGCACCGGGCCGAGTTCGCCACGATGTTCGGTCCGCGCGTGCGCCTGGCCCCCGAGACCGACGTCACACCGGCGGTGGAGGCCGGGCGGCGCTTCGGGGCGACCTTCTACACCCTCTTCGACCGGCTTCTGTCGGAGGAGAGGTTCGTGCTGCCCGACGGGGACCGCATCACCCCGGAGCTGGCCCGCGATCTGCGCGCCTTCGCCGACACCTGCGGCTTCTCGGCGCCGCACATCCCGGTGGAGGCGGTCATGGTGCTCAGCACGTGCTGGGTACGCCTGTACGGGGTGGTGTGCATGGAGGTGTTCGAGCACCTCGACTTCGTGATGCGCGACATGGAACCGCTCTTCGAGTCCGAGCTCCAGAACATGCTGACGGGCCTGGGGGTTCGCTACCGGCCGCCGGAGAGCAGCGCCCCCACGACCATGGGTACGTCCGGTTAAGCCCCATACTGGAGTTCTGCGACTCTTGCCGGATTCGCCCTCCAGGCGGAGACGACACCCCGGCACGCTGCGGCACGATAGCGAGGACTGACCCCGTGGAGAACCCATCCGGCGGTGAGCGGCCCGGAGGCGAGACCCCCAGACCCGAGCGGTCCGGTACCGGAGGCGCCGTCTGCGGCCCCGGTGCCGAGGAGGCCACCGGACCCCGGGCGGACGGACGGGAACACGGCGAGGCGGAGCAGGGGCGGGACGGAGCCCCCTCCGCGCCCGTTCCCCCGTACCCCGGACCGGGCGCGGACAGCACACTCCGCGTGCCCACCGCCCCGCACCCCGGACCGACCGCGGACGGCACGCCCCCCATGCCCGCTCCCCCGCACCCCGGAC
>NZ_QPFC01000615.1:0-3290 GCF_003427465.1 Nocardiopsis sp. TNDT3
GCTCCCGGGGACGGCCCGTGGGCTGCGTCCCCGGGTCGGGGGGAGGACGCCTCAGACGTCGATGTCGTCGGAGGTCTCGGCGCGGTGCACGGCGTGCCCGCCGAACTGGTTGCGCAGGGCCGCCACGACCTTCATCGCCGGGCTGTCGTCCTGGCGGGAGGCGAACCGCGCGTACAGGGAGGAGGTGATCGCCGGGGCCGGGACCGCGAGGTCCACGGCGGCCTGGACGGTCCAGCGGCCCTCGCCGGAGTCCTCGGCGTAGCCGCGCAGGCGCGACAGCTCGGGGTCCTCCTCCAGGGCCCGCGAGAGCAGGTCCAGCAGCCAGGAGCGCACCACGGTGCCCTCGCGCCAGCTCTCGAACGTGCCGGGGACGTCGTCCACGAGGCCGGAGGCGACCATGAGCTCGTAGCCCTCGCCGAAGGCCTGCATCATGCCGTACTCGATGCCGTTGTGGACCATCTTGACGAAGTGTCCTGCGCCGACCGCTCCGGCGTGGACGAAGCCCACGCCCTCCTCGGGCACGAGGGAGTCGAAGACCGGGCGGGCCTTCGCGACCTCCTCGGCCGGGCCGCCGACCATGATGCCGTAGCCGTTCTGGCGGCCCCAGACACCGCCGCTGACACCGACGTCGAGGTAGCCGACGCCCTTCTCCGCCAGCGACTTGGCGCGGACGCGGTCGTCCGCGTAGTGGGAGTTGCCCCCCTCGATGACGAGGTCTCCCTCGTCCAGGAGTTCGCCCAGTTCGGCGATGGTCGCGGCCGTGGGGTCGCCCGCGGGGACCATCACCCAGACCACCCGGGGGGCGGCCAGCCGTTCGACCAGTCCGGCCAGGGTGTCGACGTCGCGCTCCGGCGAGGCGACGTCGTACCCGACGACCTCGTGGCCCTTCTCCCGCAGCCGGGCGGCCATGTTGCCGCCCATCTTGCCGAGACCGATCATTCCGAGCTGCATGGTTGCTCTGCTCCCCTTCGCCGCCTGTGGATGGACGCCGGCCGGCCCGGGTCGCGGACCGGATCCGGCAGGTGCCAGTCAATCGAACCGGCCGCGGATCAGCCCGGCTGACGCACCGGCATGATCAGGTAGCGGTACTCGGGGGAGGAACCCTCCTCCGCGGGCTTGCCGGTCAGGATCGACGGTTTGGTCGAGGTGGTGAAGTGCAGGCGGGCCACGTCGGTGCCGATGGCGCCGAGCCCGTCCAGGAGGAACCCGGAGTTGAAGGCGATCTGGATGTCGTCGCCGTCCAGGTCGGCCTCCAGGACCTCGACCGCCTGCGCCTCCTCGCCGGTGCCCGCCTCCAGGACCAGCTGGCCCTGGCTGAAGGACAGCCGCAGCGGGGTGTTGCGCTCGGCGACCAGCGAGACGCGCTTGACCGCCTCGACGAACTCGGAGCGGCTGACCTCGGCCACCGAGTTGAAGGTGTCCGGCAGCAGCGCCCGGTACTTGGGGAACTCGCCGTCGAGCAGGCGGGTCGTGGTGCGGCGGCCGCCGCCCTCGAAGCCGATCATGCCCTCGCCGGAGCCGCCGTCCGAGAGGGCGATCGAGACCTCGGCGCCCGAGGTGAGCGACTTGGCGGTGTCGTGGAGGGTCTTGGCCGGGACCAGCGCGACCGCGGACAGGTCGGGGTTCTCCGGCTTCCAGGTGAACTCGCGCACGGCCAGGCGGTAGCGGTCGGTGGAGGCGAGCGTGATGGTCTCGCCCTCGATCTCGACGCGCACGCCGGTGAGCATCGGCAGGGTGTCGTCGCGCCCGGCGGCCACGGCCACCTGGCTGACCGCGGCGGCGAAGGCGTCGCTGCCGACGGTCCCGCTCACACCGGGCATCTCCGGGAGCGTGGGGTAGTCCTCCACCGGCATGGTGGTCAGGGTGAACTTCGCGCTGCCGCCGGTGACGACGACCTTGGCGCCGTCGGTGGAGATCTCCACGGGCTGCGCGGGGAGGTTGCGGGTGATCTCGGCCAGGAGCTTACCGGTGACCAGGACCGTGCCCGGCTCCTCGACCTCGACGTCCACCGCGGCCTGGGTGGAGACCTCGTAGTCGAAGCCGGACAGGCGCAGCTGCTGGCGGCCGTCGAACTCACCGGCCTCCAGCAGGATGCCGACGAGCACCGGCACCGAGGGGCGCGTCGGGAGTGTGCGCGCGGTCCAGGCGACCGCCTCGGCCAGTACGTCGCGTTCGACCCGGAACTTCACTTTCCGACTCACTTTCCGCACGACCGGCGTGCCGGTCGAAGCCTCAACGTTGCAGCTCGTGGATCTGTGGGTCCGCCGAGGGCTCCGTCCACAGGGCTGTGGAGGCCGCGCCGGTGGCGCCGGGAGCTGTCTCGGATCCCGTACGGGGTCACCGCTCGGATGCGGGCGGCGGAGGACAGGGGCGAGACCACACGTTACCCGGATTCACCCGCTGCCGCTGACAGCTCAGCACCGGGCTGTCGTCGCGCCTGTCTCGGAGAGTTGTCCACAGATTTTCCGCGGAGCGGTTGTGAAGCCACATCTTGGTTAATGAAGGTGCGCAGTAGTAGTAGGGCCTGTGGATAGTGTGGATAACCCTTGTTTTCGCAGGTCAACCTGCGGATTTTTGTCCACAGGTCCTGTGGGTAACCCTGTGGGTAACTTGGCCCGCCTGTGGACGAACGAAGCCGTCCCCAGGTTTTCCACACTCCGTCCACAGCTTCGTCCACAGGTTTTCCCCAGGTTCTCCACAAGGATCGGTGGTTCAGTCATCGGATGACCCACCGCCGCGTCCACAGGGACAGGGGTGGTTACCCACAGGCTCGGCGCGCTTTTCCACAGGTTGTCCACAGGGTTGTCCACAGATTTGACCCCCCTCCTGTGGATAACTTGGGCGAGAGAGCGCCAAAATTTTTTTCCGAGCCCCTCCACAGAACACCCGAACCCCGACAAAGGGTCTGTGCACAGGTTTGTCCACAGGGGAGTTCCCCCTTCCGCGCGCCGAACACCGGCGCGGAGGCCTCCGACCAGGTGTGGGAAGGGCAACAGCGGCCCCGGAAGGCCTGGGAAACAGGGAGAACAGGGCGTGCCGGGCACGAACCCGTCCGGAGGTCGGCAGAGGCGGCGAACCCCTCCAGAGGCGGGCGTTCGTGCGCACAAGCCTGTGGATAACTCGGTCGCAGGCGTGGTGGGGCCCTGTGGATAACGTGTGCCGCCTTGTGACTGCGTCGCCTTGGGGACGTGTCGACAGGTGGCCGTGTCGACAGGTGGCCGTGTCCACAGGCCGACACACCGCCGCGGGCCGCGGACCGGACGCCGCGGGGCGGCCCCCGTCCCGGAGGC
>NZ_QPFC01000616.1:0-8324 GCF_003427465.1 Nocardiopsis sp. TNDT3
GGCCGCGACCGTGTGTTTGATGACGCTGCCGTGGCCGTAGACCGGCTCGGGCCCCTGCGCGAAGGGGTTGAGGAGCTCGGCGGCGCCGACGGGGTCGCTCGCGGGGTGCGAGACCGGGCCGCCGTGGAACAGGTCGTTCCAGAAGAAGCGGCCGTCGCGACACCAGACGTTGACGTCCCGCTGGACCGAGACGACGGCCAGCTCGGAGCTGCCCGACCAGTAGAACTGGCGGGGGGTCACGGAGGCGAGCTCGCCCAGGAGTGCCGTGATCGCGCGCTGGGCGCAGAAGGCGTGGCGGGGCTTGTGCTTGATTCGCCTGGCGAGGGCCGATTTCGCCCGGGAGGCCCGGGGGTTGTTCAGGCGCCAGTGACTCAAGGTCGTCTCCAGTGGTCTAGGTTGCCGCGGTGCCGTGTTCGCTTGTGCGGCCACGTCGCCGCGGATCGAGGTGCTCCGCCTCAGGTGGCCTTGGCGGGTTCCCTCCACAAAGTTGGTGAGGCGTGAACGGTGTCGTTACCTCGTAGTTATTCTTTGCGCTCCGGATGCTAGCAGCAACTGACCCCTTGTAGTCGAGGCTTCTACAAGTGACCAATATCACATTTAACGAATGTGTCTCGACTTCACCAAATCAAGAACCGCCAGCTCAGGGCATGTATTCCGAACACCAGACCGTTTTTTGGGCCTCCCGAAAAGCCTGTCCGTTTGTGTGGGGGATGTCGCCAGTGTCACTCGTTGCGGCGACTCTTGGCGTGTTTGTCGTGACTCTCCGCGACTTAGTGCAGGTTACGGGCCCTTGACCCGGTCAAACCCCGGCTTTGCCGTCCACGCCTCCTCCCGACATGCCGGTGTTCCCGTCGGTTTTGCCCACGCTTTCACCCCGGTGTAAGGGCTGGTCCCGTATGTGGAGGACACTGGAACGGTCGTACGAAACGGAGAGAAGTCGCCCAGTGACACAGACCGAGACATCCGGTGACCGGACTACTGCACGGGAGGGCGTCGTGGCCTCCGAACCCGCTGGCGGCGCCAGGGCCTGGCTCGTGTGGGGCGTCGCCGTGGGCGGGTACTTCCTGGCGATGCTGCACCGCAACGGTCTGGGTGTGGCCGCCCTGGAGGCCCAGGCCCGCTTCGACGTCGGACCGGCTCTACTGTCCCTTCTGCCGATGCTGCAACTCCTGGTGTACGTGGTCCTCCAGGTGCCCACCGGGTTGCTGGCCGACCGGCTCGGGCCCCGCTACACGCTCGTCATGGGCATGGCGGCGATGACGGTCGGCGCGTGCCTGTTCGCGCTCGCCCCCGGCATCGAGGTGGCGGTGGCCGGGCGGTTCCTCATCGGTCTCGGCGACGCCCTGGTCTTCCTCAACGTCATCCGCCTGGCGGCCCTGTGGTTCCCGCGTTCGCGCTACGCCCTCGTCAGCGGGCTCACCGGCGTGGTCGGCGGAACGGGGCAGGTGGCCAGCGCCGCGCCGATGGCCTGGGCCCTGGAGGGCTTCGGCTGGGTGGCCGCCTTCCTGGCCACCACGGTCCTGACCGCGCTGATGGCCCTGCTGATGCTGGTGGTCGTGCGCGACCGCCCGGCCGGTGCGGCGGGCCGTTCCACGGTCGCCGACCCGATCTCGGTGTGGGCCGCGCTCAAGGAGGCGCTGCGTTCGCGAGGCCCGCAGATCGGCATGGCCCACCACGCGGCCGTCATGGCCCCGTTCACGATGATGATGGTGTTGTGGGGTTACCCGTTCCTCGTGGGCGGCCTGGGGCTGTCCGAGGACACCGCCGCCCTCACCCTCACCGCCCTGGCCGCGGGCGGGCTGTGGATGGCTCCGCTCGCGGGCGTCGTGATCGGGCGCAGCCCCGGCGTGCGCCGGTGGCTGGGGCTCATCCTGAGCACGACGCTGAGCCTGGGCTGGCTGCTGATGGTGGCGTGGCCCGGGGGAGTCCCGGTGGCCCTGGGGCTGACGGTGCTCGCGGCGAGCGCGATCGGGCAGACCCTGGCGCCGACGGTCTCCTTCGACTTCGCGCGCGACGGGATCCCCGCGAGCCGGACCGGCGTCGCCTCCGGCCTGGTGAACATGAGCGGGTTCACGACCGCCGTGGTGTGCACGGTGGCGGCGGGCGCGCTGCTCCAGACGCTGCCGGAGGGCCCCGAGGCCTACCAGCTGGCGTTCGTGCCGATGGCCGTCGCCACGGTGTGCGCGACCGCGGCGCTGTACTACTTCGTCCTCCGCCGCCCGCGGGCCTAGATCGTTGACGGGGTTGTCGCGTGCCCTGGTCAGTGGTCGCAAGCGTTCGATGACCGCTTGACCGGGGCGCCGATCAGCCAGTCGTTCCGGATCACGGCATCGGGTACCACGATGCGCCGACACATCCCTGCCCGCAACCCCTCCGCGGCCCACGCTGGCCCGGCATCGAACTGGGCTTCACGGCGCAGCGCGGTCCGTGCGGGGACATCACCCCGACCCTCGACGCCGACGCTGTGCTCGGCCTCCCATGATCTCCACGTCGCCTACGCCGACGGCCTCCGCGTCGAAGACGGTCCGTTGCCGGGGCTGCGTGACGCGGACGGTTCCAGGCATGACCCGGACCGGACGGGGCTCGTCCGGCCTCTGGGCAGGTGCTCAGCCCCGCGCCTGGCCGATCCGCTCCCTGAGCCAGTCGGAGAGCGCGTCGTCGTTCCGGGGGAACTTCCCCAGTTCGAAGACGTAGCTGTCCGGAGACGGGGGGATCGGGTGGACCCCCAGCTCCTTGTCGTAGTGGAATTGCGCGTTGAACTTCCCGGGCCTGGTCACCGGGATCGACATGCCGAGCCAGGTCCCCTTGCCCTCCTGGTACATCTCACTCTTGAGGAACTTGGCCTTCTTGTCGACGGAGCGCGGATGGCGCTTCCTCTCCGTCTCTCCGTTCTCGAAGGTCACGAGGTTCTCGCTCGCCGCGCCGCCCCCGATGTAGTCATACCGGTAGTTCATCGAGGTCCAGCCGTCCGGAGCGGCCTCGACCAGTTCAAGTGCCATGTCGCGCACCAGCTCCTGCTGCTCGGCAAGATCCATCGAACTTCCTTCCGCTCCTTCCCCGGGTTCCGCGTGGGACGGTTGCCGTAATCCGGAGTCGTCTGTTCCACCCCGTTGAGTATCCAGTCCACCGGGGTTTCCGAAGGTAGGGCTCCTGTTCCATTCGTTTCCTCGGGGCGGTTCCTGCCGTGCCGCTCCGCATGACTGTTGAGGTTTCCCTGCCTCTCCTGGAATCCTTTTCGGTCGAAATCCGGGAGTGAAAGGAGGGAGGGGGTTCGTTGGCGGTGCCGTGCGCCGGGCGTACGGCACCGGGGGGCAGCCGCCGACGCCGTCGAGGGCGTCGAGCCCGGCCTCGGTCTCGGGAGCCCTGGGCTCGCCCCCGAGGTGGTCGGGGAGCCTGCCCCGGTACAGGCCCGCTGTGTCGATGTCGATCGTGCCGGTGGTCGACAGGGAGAAGCCGCCGCCGCGCTCGTACATGCGGATCAGCGGTTCGAAGGGATCGGGCAGGTCCGGCAGGGGCACTCCGGCATCGCGGGCTGCTGCCAGGTGCAGCGCCCACACGCAGCTCCTGCCCACCGTCGGGTACTGATCGATGACCACCGGGCTCTCCAGCACACCTTCGACCACCTCGTCCGCGGCGCGCACGCCCGGCGCCGCGAATTCCGCGATGTCGTAGAACGGCCATCCCCTGGTACCCAGGGCACGTGTCCACACGGCCGAGCGGCGCAGGTACTCGCGCATCAGCGCGACCCGCGACCGCGTGTGTTCCACGTCGCCGTCCCAGTCGATCGCGTGGATGCGGGCGGCGAGGTCGCTGACCGCGGTGGTGGTGCTCATCGGAATCCCTTTCGCAAGGGTCGGGGCGGCCGCCAGGGGGTGGCTCCTGCTCGTCGTGAGCGGTCTGCGGCGGTTCCTCCGAGTCAGGGGGGTTCGACCAGTTCGAACTTCATGGTGGCTCCTCCGGCGGCGCCTCTGTGCCCTCTCATCGGTCGTCCGCTCCCGGACGCGGACACAGGTATGTGATGTTCCAACCGCGTTGATGGTTTCACCGCCCTCGGACGAAAGGAAACCGCCCGCGCGAAAGGGTTTCGGCCAATCCGCATCCGACACCTACCGGTGGACGCTCCAGGGTGGTCTGGTCCTGCTCGCGCGCGTGCGTGCGGGGGCAAGGGGAGAAAAAGGGGCGTGCGCGCCCCTTGTGCCGTCCCGGGCCGCGTGGGATTTTCTCTGTCATGAGGTGGAGTCCGGAACGGTCCAGGGAGATGTTCGCGCGGAGCCGCGTCGCCAGGCTGGCCACGGTGGGAGAGCACGGGCAGCCCCATCTGGTGCCCGTGGTGTTCGCGGCCTACGGCGACACGATCGCGATCCCCGTGGACCACAAGCCCAAGACCACGTACCGGCTCAGGCGGCTGCTCGACATCGAGGGCAACCCCCGGGTGTCGCTGCTCGCGGACGAGTACTCCGACGACTGGGACCGGCTGTGGTGGGTCCGCGCGGACGGTGAGGCGCTGGTCCTGCACGACGGCCCGGCCTGGACCGAGGCCCGCGACAGGCTGGTTGAGCGCTATCCCCAGTACCGGGACACGCCGCCCGAGGAGGCGATCATCCTGGTGGAGGTCCGCCACTGGTCCGGGTGGTCGGTCGTGGAGGAGCCTGACGCGGAGTCCGGCACGGAGCCCGGCACGCCGGAACACTGACGACGCGAAACACTGACGGCGCGGGGCGCGTGCGTTCGACGGCGGTCCCTCTCCCGGCGTCACCGTCGGCCGCCGACGGTAGCGTCGGGGACGGAACCGCCACCTGAATGGGGGGACCGCCGCGCACGGTCCTCTGGGTGGCGCCGGGGCGGGCCGGAGCCTCCCAGCGGACCGCGGCGGCGGATCCGGGTGCGGGCGGGGTCAGCCCGCGCGCCAGGTGGCGTCCTGGAGCGCGCCACCGGCCTGCGGGCCCATCAGGGAGAGTCCGCCGTCCACGAACAGCGAGGCGCCGGTGACGTAGGACGCCTCCGGCTTGGCGAGGAAGGCCACGGCCTCCGCCACCTCGTAGGCGTGGCCCGGCCGGGGCAGCGGGTACCCGGCGCGCGAGTCCAGCGCGGGCTCCTCCTCGTGCTGCCCGGTCATGGGCGTGGCGATCTCGCCCGGCGCCACCGCGTTCACGGTGATGCCGTACAGGCCCAGTTCCAGGGCCAGGACGCGGGTGAGCAGCTTCAGGCCGCCCTTGGCGGTGCAGTAGGCGCCCGCGGTCACCCGCGGGAACTCCTCGTGCACGCTGGTGATGTTGACGATGCGGCCGCCGCGACCGGCGTCGCGCATGTGCGCGGCCGCGATCTTCGAGCACAGGAAGGGCGCGTCCAGGTCCACGGACAGGACCTCGCGCCAGCGCTCGTAGCTGGTCTCCAGCAGGTGCTCCCCGGAGCCGGTGCCCGCGTTGTTGACCAGGACGCCGATGCCGCCGAGGTCATCGATCAGCTCGGCGACGGCCTCCGAGCCCCGCACGGGGTCGGAGAGGTCGTGCTGGCGGACGGACACCCGGCGTCCGGTCTCGCGGATCTCGGCCTCCGTGCGGTGCACGCCCTCCGCGTCGCTGTGGAAGGTGACGCCGACGTCGAAGCCCTGCTGCGCGAGGCGGATCGCCGTCGCCCGGCCGATTCCGCTGTCCGCGCCCGTCACCACCGCCACGCGGTCGTAGTCGTCGAACTCCCCTGCTCCCTCGACGCGGTCGTCGCGTGCCATGCTCTGCCCCCTTCCGTGCGCCTCCCGGCGGCGCACGCGCTCGGGTGAGCGGCTACCCAGCGCCACCCCCCGTACACGTGGGACGAGTGGCGCGGACGTGCGGCGGAGCTGCCCGAGCGGGCGTGTTCCGGGCGTGTGGGACCGGAGCCGGTGAGCCGCGACCGGCGCGTCCCGCGCACGGGACCGTGGCGCGGGGCGTCCCGCTTGTCCACCGTCACGCTCCTTCGGCGACGGAACTTCGGGATGATCCTCGGATACCGCTTGGAGGTGGTCCCATGGCCGACGTGCTGATCCGGAACGTGCCGGAAGGCGTCCTGGAAGTCATCGACGCGGACGCCAGGAGGCAGGGACTGTCGCGTAGCGAGTACCTGAGACGCCTGTTGGAGCGGACAGCGCACCCCTCCGGCGGTGCGGTGACCGTGGACGGTCTGGCGCGCTTCTCCGAAGCCTTCTCCGACCTCGCCGATCCGGCGGTCATGAAACGGGCGTGGGAATGAGTCGCGGAGATCACGGGGCAACCGGTGGAGCGGCTGAGAACGGTCTGACCTAGGCATCCGCCGGAGGGCGGGGCGGCCCGGTGGCCGCCCCGCCCTCCCGCTGGGTCCGACGTGGTTAGAAGGCGGACTCGGGGACGTCCATCAGGTCCACCGTCACGCCCTCGGCGATGCGGCGCTCGGCGGCGATGCGCGGCAGGAACTGCTCGGCGAAGAAGCGCGCGGCGGCGATCTTGCCGGTGTAGAAGTCCTTGTCCTCGTCGCTGGCGCCGTCGATGCTGTTGAGGGCCACCTCGGCCTGGCGCAGCAGCAGCCAGGACAGGACGACGTCACCGAAGGCCATGAGCAGGCGGGTGGAGTTCAGGCCCACCTTGTACAGCTCGCGCGCGTCCTCGGCGGAGCCCATCGCGTGGCCGACCATGAGCTCGACGATCTTCTCGACGTTCTCGGCCGCCTCCAGGAGCAGCGCGCGCTCCTGCTTGAGCTGGCCGTTGCCCGCGTCGCTCTGCGCGAAGGCCTTGATCTCCCCGGCCAGCTTGCCCAGGGCCTGGCCGCCGTTCTTCACGATCTTGCGGAAGAAGAAGTCCTGGGCCTGGATCGCGGTGGTGCCCTCGTAGAGGGTGTCGATCTTGGCGTCCCGGATGTACTGCTCGATCGGGTACTCCTGGAGGAACCCGGAGCCGCCCAGGGTCTGGAGGGACTCGGCGAGCAGCGCGTAGGAGCGCTCGGAGCCCACGCCCTTGACGATCGGCAGCAGGAGGTCGTTCATGGCCTCCAGTTCCGCGGCGTCCTGGCCCGTGCGGTGCGCGATCTGGATCGCGTCCTGCTGGGTGGCGGTGTAGAGCACCAGGGCGCGCATGGCCTCCACGTAGGACTTCTGCGTCATGAGGCTGCGGCGCACGTCCGGGTGGTGGGTGATGGTCACCTTGGGGGAGTCCTTGCCCGCGGCCAGGTCGTTGCCCTGCACGCGCTCCTTGGCGTACTCCAGGGCGTTGAGGTAGCCGGTGGACAGGGTGGCGATCGCCTTCGTGCCGACCATCATGCGCGCGTACTCGATGACGAGGAACATCTGGCGGATGCCGTCGTGCTTGTCGCCCACGAGGTAGCCGATGGCGGGGTGCTTGTCGCCGAAGGTCAGCTCACAGGTGGTGGAGGCCTTGAGCCCCATCTTGTGCTCGACGTTGGTGACGTAGGCGCCGTTGCGCTCGCCGGGCGAGCCGTCCTCGTTGATGAGGTACTTGGGGACCAGGAAGAGCGAGAGGCCCTTGGTGCCGGGGCCGGCGCCCTCGGGACGCGCGAGCACCAGGTGGAAGATGTTCTCGGTCATGTCCTGCTCGGCCGAGGTGATGAAGCGCTTCACGCCCTCGATGTGCCAGGTGCCGTCGCCCTGGTCCACGGCCTTGGTGCGGCCCGCGCCGACGTCCGAACCGGCGTCCGGCTCGGTGAGGACCATGGTGGCGCCCCAGCCGCGCTCGATGGCCAGCTCGGCGAACCGCTTCTGCTCCTCGTTGCCCTCGGAGTGGAGGATGCTCGCGAAGCCGGGACCGGCCGAGTACATGTGCACGGCGGGGTTGGAGCCGAGGATCAGTTCGGCGGCGGACCAGACCAGGGAGCGGGGGGCGCCCAGGCCGCCCAGCTCCTGGGGGAGGTCGAGGTTGTACCAGCCGGCGTCCATGTAGGCCTTGTAGGACTTCTTCAGGCTCTCGGGGAGCGCGACGGTGTTCGTCTTCGGGTCGAAGACCGGGGGGTTGCGGTCCGCGTCCTCGAAGGACTCCGCGATGACGCCCGTGGCGAGGCGGTTGACCTCGTCCAGGATCGTGCGGGCGGTCTCCTCGTCCAGCTCCTCGAAGGGGGCCTGCCCCAGGACGTCCTGGCGCTTGAAGACCTCGAAGAGGTTGAACTCGATGTCGCGCAGGTTGCTCTTGTAATGCGTCATGGACAGCTCCGCTGTGTCCCTGGCCGCGGTGTCTGTACACGCGGATCTACCGACTAGTAACAAGTCAATGTTACTACCGAGTAGCGACCTGCGCCAGTGGGAGGGAGGGAGTTGTGTCCCAGGGGATACCAAAAGGAGGGGCGGGTTTTCGTGAGGCGCGCTGAAC
>NZ_QPFC01000617.1:0-4858 GCF_003427465.1 Nocardiopsis sp. TNDT3
GGCCCCCACCGCGACGGTGGGGGCCGGGACGGTCGACTCACAGGCCCTCGCCGAGGAAGGCGACTGCCTCACGGGGGTAACCGGCGGCGGCCAGGGGGGCGACCACGTCGCGGTCCAGGTCGGGCAGGTAGCCGAACAGCACGTCGGCCGGGCCCGCGATCTCCACCTCGCCCAACGCGGCGGGCAGCAGCAGCGTCCGGGCCCGGCCCAGCTCACCACGCCAGTCGCCGCAGCGCACCCGGACGGGCGCCCCGACGTTGGTGAGGACCTGCGCGGTGGCGAACGTGTGGCGCAGGGGCTCGGCGGTGCCCGCGTGCCAGCGTTCGAGCGCGAAGTGCGGTCCGGCGCAGCAGAACACCCGCTCCACGCCGTCGCCGACCCCGATCCTCAGCCCCGGGTGGAAGTCGGGCCTGTGCTCCGGCCGGACCTGGGCCATCAGCGCCTCCAGGTTCGCGCGCCACCGCTCGTCCGGGACCGGTGAGCCGTCCTCCATCTCCCAGCGCATCGCGTGCTGCTGGACGTCGGAGGTCTGCTCGATCTCGTAGACCAGGGTCCGGGGGCCGAAACTGTGCACGGTGCCGCCCGGGACGTAGACCGTCTCGCCGGGCCGCACCGGCAGGCGGCGCAGCACGGCGTCGAAGTCCTGGTCGAGCAGTGCCTGGTGGAGCCGCTCCCCGGTCACCCCGCTCCTGACCCCGCACAGCGCGGTGGCGCCGGGAGGCGCGTCGAGGATGTGCCAGGCCTCGGTCTTGCCGTTGGGCTGTCCCTCCAGCCGCCGGGCGGTGGCGTCGTCGGCGTGCAGGTGCACCGGCAGCGTTCCGGAGGCGTCGATGAACTTGGTCAGCACCGGGAAGACCTCCCCGGACCAGCCCTCGCCCACCAACCCCTCCGGCCACCGCGCGACGAGCTCGCGCAGGGACCGGCCCGCGAGGGGCCCGTCGAGTACCGTGCTGCCGTTCCCGTCGACGTCGCTGACCTCCCAGGTCTCCGCGACCGCCCAGTCGGGCAGCCCCTCCCGGCCCAGGTGGCGGGCGATGGCGTGGCCGCCGAACACCAGCTGTCGGGCCGGGGCGCTCACCCTCAGCGGGTACCAGTCCACGGCCGCCCCCGTCACAGGACCGGTTTGCCGCCGGTGACCGCGATGCGGGCGCCGGAGACGTAACTGGACTCGTCCGACGCCAGCATCACGTACACCGGAGCCAGTTCCGACGGTTGCCCGGCGCGGCCCATCGGCACCTGGGAGCCGAAGCCCTCCACCTGCTCGGGCGGCATGGTCGAGGGGATCAGCGGGGTCCAGATCGGCCCCGGCGCCACGGAGTTGGCCCGGATGCCCCTGGGCGCCAGCATCTGGGCCAGCGTGGCGGCCATGTTGGCGATGCCCGCCTTGGTGGCGTTGTAGGGCAGCAGGGTGGGCGGCGGGGAGTCGGAGTTGACCGACGTGCTCGCGATGATCGAGGAGCCGGGCCGCATGTGCGGCACGGCGGCCTTGGCGAGGTGGAAGAACGCGCTGAGGTTGGTGGCCAGGGTGTGGTCCCACTCCTCGTCGGGGATCTCCTCCAGCGTCTCGTGGGTCATCTGGAAGGCGGCGTTGCTGACCAGGACGTCCACCCGGCCGAACTCCTCCACCGCCTTCGCGACGAGGGCCCGGCACCGGGCCGGGTCCGCCAGGTCGCCGGGGAACAGGACGGCCCTGCGGCCCGCCTCGCGCACCCAGCGCTCGGTCTCCCGCGCGTCGTCGTGCTCGTCCAGGTAAGCGATGAGCACGTCGGCGCCCTCGCGGGCGAAGGCGATGGCCACCGCCCGTCCGATGCCGCTGTCGGCGCCGGTGATGACGGCCGCCTTCCCTTCGAGCCGCCCCGACCCCCGGTAGGACTCCTCGCCGTGGTCGGGTCTGGGGTCCATGGCGTCGGTGCGACCGGGCGGGGTCTGCTGCTGTGACGGCTGCTGGGGCACGAGGTCCTCCCGTAGACGAAGTCACCACAAGGCTACGTTCCGTGCGCGCCGGTGGCGGGGAGGGGCGCGGCGCTCCCGGTGAAAACCGGGCCCCGCGCGCGGGCGCCTCCCCGCGGCACGCTTCGGCGGCGCGTCCACGGACGTGACCACCGGTCAGCGCACGTCCTGGGACCGGCCTCCGGGACCGGACTGTCGCCGCGGGTCCGGATGTCCTAGGGTGTGTGGTCCGTTCCGTGAACGCCGTACGAGGAGGTGGTCGTGATGGGGATGTTGACCTAGCCGCCCGCCCGGAGGGTCCGGGAGAGGGCGGCGGGTTCCGGAAGGAACGAGATGTCCCGTACGGACAAGACCAAACCGCTGTGGGTGCGCCAGCGCGAACACGGAGCGGTGGCGCTGCACGACCACAGCCACGGCCCCTGCGACCTGCCGCCGGAGCCGACGCGTGCGACGCCCGACACGCGGTGCCGGTGGGCGTACCCCGATTCGGTGCCGATGGGCCACGGATGCTGTTCCGGGTGCCACAGGCGCGGATGCACCGCGGAGTGGCAGCGGTACGTCAAAGCCGGCAACCGCAGGCGCCGCCACGGTGACCGCCTCCTGACGCACCTCTGGGTGCGCGAGGCGAACAGCCGCTGAGGGGGCTCTTCCGCGTCCCTCCGCGCGGGTGCGTCCGTCGCGCGGAGGACGCGGTCCCGTCCCACCCGGCGGGCCCCAGCGGCCGGAGGGACGGCACGGGCCCCGGGGGTGAGGGGTTCCCCGGCGTTCTATTCTAGTGCTAGAATATGGGGTGTGGAGCTGACACCCGCCGAACTCACCGTCCTGGGCCTGGTCATCGAGCGCCCCCGGCACGGCTACGACCTGGAGCAGGCCATCGAGCTGCGCGGCGTCCGCCAGTGGACGGACATCGGCTTCTCCTCGATCTACTACCTGCTCGCCAAACTGGAGAAGCGGGGCCTGGTCCACGTCCCGGAGGCCCCCGCCGCCGCGAAGTCGCGCCGGGTGTTCCACGCCACCGAAACCGGAAGGCGGGCGGCGCGCGACGGCGCACTCGACCTCATCCGACAGCCGCGGCCGGTGGCGCACCCGCTACTGGTAGGCGTCGCCAACCTGCCCCTGCTCTCCGAACGCGAGTACGCCGAGGCGCTGCGCGACCGGCTGGCCGGGGTGCGCGAGCGCATCGCCGCGGTCCGGGAGGCCGAGCGGGCGCAGGCGCCCTCCGCGCTCGCGGCGCGCGAGGTGTTCTCGTACTCACTGAGCCTCCTGGAGGCGGAAAGGTCGTGGCTCGCCAGCCGAGTCCAGGTGCACGATGACGGACAAGACCGACTTCAAGAGAACCCTTGACGCCTACCGGGCGCGACGGGACCGGTTCCGGATCACCCGGGTGCCGGACCTGCGCTACCTCATGGTCGACGGCCGCGGTGACCCCAACACCTCACCGGCCTTCACCGAGGCGGTCGAGGCGCTCTACCCGGTGGCCTACAAGCTCAAGTTCGCCAGTAAGCGCGACCTCGGGCGCGACTACGTGGTCATGCCCCTGGAGGGCCTGTGGTGGGCCGAGGACATGGACGCCTTCACGGCGGCGCGCGACAAGTCGCGATGGGCCTGGACGATGATGATCATGGTCCCGGACTGGACCGACCAGGACATGTTCTCCGCCGCCGTGGAGCGTGTCGCGGCCGGGAACAGGCCCGCGCTCCTGGACGACGTCCGCCTGGAGACGCTGTCCGAGGGCCTCTGCGTGCAGACGCTGCACGTCGGCTCCTTCGACGACGAGGCCGACGTTCTCCGGCGGATGCACCACGAGTTCGTCCCCGACAACGGGCTGCGCATGGTCGGCAGGCACCACGAGATCTACCTCAGCGACTTCCGCAGGGCCGCGCCGGACAAGCTGCGCACCATCCTGCGGCAGCCGGTCGCCGCCGTCTCCGGGAGCGGGGCCGGGCCCGCCGCCTCGGACGGGTGAGCGGCGCCGCCCGTCCCGGGTGTCCGGGGCGGCCCGCCGCCGCGTTCCGGGGACCCCCTCCTCCCGGTCGGGGCGGGTCCCGTGCGCGTCCCGTTGTCCTCGGCGGCCGATAGTGTCCCGCCATGAGTTACGCGCTGACGACCTACGTGGTCGACCTCGACGTCCTGCACGGCTCCGTCGGGTCGAGGGACGACAAGCTGCGCCGCATGATCGGCGGCCGGTTCAGGCAGCACCTGGCCCACTTCGACTCCCAGTTCGGCCACGTCGCCGACGCGGGCGGCCCCACCATCCGCGACGCGATCCGCGCGGTCATCGAGGGAGGGCCCTTCGACGACCGGCACGGCACCATGTACGGCTACGCCTACAAGTGGATCTGCGAGTTCCACGGCCGCGCCCTGTTCAACAACGACTTCTCCCCGATGAGGTACGGGTGGCTGGAGACGGTCGACGCGGGCCTGAACGCACTGGGCGTGACCGCGGTCGGCGTCGAGGAGTTCAGTTTCGGCGGCGCCCCCTCGCCGATCCCGGCGCCCGAAGAGTTGCCGGGCTACGGCGAGTGGAGCCTCACCGAGTGCCAGAAGGCCCTCGAACAGTGGGAGGCCGCCACCGACGAGGGACGGGCCGCACTCGACCCCGCCGTCCTGAGCGCCGCCGAGTCCTGCATGGACTGGTGCCGGACCGCCGCCGCGGCGGGAAGGGGCGTGGCCGGTTTCTTCAGCTGACCGGCGGCCGGGCCCGTCCCCGGCGGGGGTTCCCACGGGGCCGCGCCCCACACCGGGACCGGCCCCGTCGGCGCGGGGACGGTACGAGCGGGTGGCCCGGAGCGCTCTGCCGTGCGCCCGCGAACACGACCACTCCCTCCACCGGCCAGGAGCACCGCCGCCGCGGTGCCGCCCCCGGAGCG
This sequence comes from Nocardiopsis sp. TNDT3, assembly GCF_003427465.1. NCBI lineage: Bacteria > Bacillati > Actinomycetota > Actinomycetes > Streptosporangiales > Nocardiopsidaceae > Nocardiopsis > Nocardiopsis sp. TNDT3. The sequence goes on from NZ_QPFC01000617.1 coordinate 4,821, forward strand.
GGCGGACGGGGCGCACCGGATCCCGTAATCCGGGGGAG
>NZ_QPFC01000618.1:0-5886 GCF_003427465.1 Nocardiopsis sp. TNDT3
GCGCTGAGGGGCGCGGTGGGCACACGGCCCGCCGCGCCCCTCGTGTGTTCCGGGGAACCCGGGGCCCCGCCGGGTGTCGCGGGGCCGGGCTCCCGTCAGCCGTCGGTGTCGGCGCCCAGAGGGGCCAGGAGGGCCTCCAGGGCTCCGTAGAGCTCAGGGCGGGCCGCGATGACCAGGTCGTTGCTGGGCGGCCCCGAGCGCGCTCCTCCCAGCCGCAGGCCCGCCTCGCTCGCCACCAGGCCGGGGGCGCACCAGTCCCAGGGGTGGAGGCCGCGCTCGTAGTAGGCGTTGCAGCGGCCCGCGGCGAGTCCGGTCAGGTCCACCGCGGCCGACCCGCCGCGGCGGATGTCGCGGATGCGCGGGATCACCTCCAGCAGGACCCTGGCCTGCTGGACGCGGCGCTCGGGGAAGTACCCGAAGCCGGTGGCCACCAGGGCCTGCTCCAGCGGCACGGCGGGCGGGGCCTCCAGGACGCGGCCGTTCAGGCGCGCGCCGCCGCCGAGGACCGCCTCGTAGGACTCACCGAGCCGGGGGACGTTCACGGCGGCGGCCACCACCACGCCGTCGACCTCCGCGGCGACGGACACGGCCCAGTCGGACCGGCCGTACAGGTAGTTGACGGTGCCGTCGATGGGGTCCACGACCCAGCGCACACCGCTGGTGCCGCCCTCGCCGCCGCCCTCCTCCCCCAGGAAGGCGTCGTCGGGGCGCGCGGCGAGCAGGCGGGCGCGGACGAGCTCCTCGGTGGCCCGGTCCATCTCGGTGACGACGTCGGTGGGGCTGGACTTGGTGTCGAGCACGGTGATGCCCGCCTGCCCCTTGGCGGCGAGCTCACCCGCCTCCGCGGCCACGCTCACGGCGAGGTCGCGCAGGCTCTCGCGGTCGGGTGCGGCGTGGGTGGTACTCACTGGCTGTCCTCCGTGGCGTGGTGTCGCGCGCCGGGGTGCGTCCCGGACGCGGGTCCGGCCGGGACCGCGGTCGCGGCCCCGGCCGGGGTGGGCGGCTCAGAGCAGTTCGGGCCTGCTCCACTCCTTGCCGTGCACGTGGTGGTCGAGGAAGGCGAAGACCGTCTCGTACCAGATCCGGGCGTTCCCCGGGGTGAGGATCCAGTGGTTCTCGTCCGGGAAGTACAGGAACTTGGCGTCCACCTCGTGCAGCATCAGGTCGCGCCACAGGCGCAGGCCCTCGGAGATGGGCACCCGGTAGTCCTTGTCGCCGTGGATGACGAGCATCGGGGTGCGGATGCGGTCCGCGTGCAGGTGCGGGGAGTTGAGGGTGTAGCGCTCGGGGCGCTCCAGCGGGGTGCCGAACTCGCGCTCCCACACCGGCGGGTAGTCGGTGGTGCCGTTGAAGCCGTCCAGGCCCCACAGGGAGGCGTGGGAGACGATGGCCCTGAACCGGTCGGTGTGCCCGGCGATCCAGTTGGCCATGTAGCCGCCGAAGGAGCCGCCCATCATGGCGGTGCGCTCGGCGTCGATGTCCTCGCGCGCCTCGGCGGCGTCGGTGACGGCCATGACGTCGGCGAAGGTGCGCGGCCCCCACTGGCCCCAGGCGCGGCGGAGCATGTCCTGGCCGTAGCCGGTGGACAGGGCGGGGTCGGGCAGCAGGACGGCGTAGCCGCGCGCGGCGAGCAGCCACGGGTTCCAGCGCCAGGACCAGCCGTTGAAGCTCATGTAGGGGCCGCCGTGGACCCAGAGCATGAGCGGGGCGGGCGAGTCGGCCGAGGCCTCCTCGGGCAGCACCAGCCAGGAGCGGATCGGGGTGCCGTCGTCGGCGGTGGCCTCGATCTCGGTGAGGGTGCCGGGCATGGTGAGCTCGGAGCCGGGGGTGCGCAGGTGCACGGGCTGGCCGTCGGCGGCGTCGGCGGCCAGGCGCACGGGCGCGGGCGGGGCGTCCCAGGCGTCGCGCAGGGCGTAGACGTGGCGGCCGTCGGGGGACGGGTTGAGGTTGCTGTAGGCGCCGTGGTCGCCGGTGACGCGGGTGAGCGCGCCGCTGGCCAGGTCGATCCGGAAGACGGGCCGGCGGCCGCCGTGGTCGGCGACGAGGAACACCGCGCCGGAGTCGGCGGCCCAGGCGAGTTCGCGGGGCCACAGCTCGTGGTCGGCGAGCAGGTCGCGGCCCTGTCCGGTGGCCAGGTCGACCAGCCAGGCGGTCTCGTCCCGGGGTTCGCCGTCGTAGTCGCCCTGGGAGCTGCGCACGAGCAGGACGTGGCGGCCGTCGGGGGAGACGAGCGGGCTGTCGAAGTCGTGGTCGGGGTCGGTGGCCAGGGTGCGGCGCCGGCCCGTGGCGGTGTCGATGGCGACGACGTCGGTGCGCCGGGCGCCCCGGCCGACGGGGACCTGCCACTCGGTGACCAGGGTGGTGCCGTCGGGGGTGAGATCGCCGCTCGCGCCCAGGAGCGCCATTCCCGCGTCGGGGGTCAGGTCGCGCGGGTCGCCGAGCCTGGAGTCCTCGTCCGCGGGCGGTTCGGCGACCAGGTAGCGGGGGTGTCCGGGGCCGATGTCGCTGTCCCAGGAGCGCACGGGCAGCGCCTCGTGCAGGATGGCGGTGACCCCGGCCTCCTCGCGGGCCTTGCGCGCCTCCCTGTCGGCCTCCTCGTCCTCGCTGCGGGGGAGGGTGTCGGCGGTGAGGGCGACCAGTCCGGAGTCGCGGGCGACCGTGAAGGAGCCGATGCCGCCGGGGCGGGAGGCGACCTGGCGGGCCTCGCCGCCGTCTGCGGGCAGGAGCCACAGGGCGGTGCGGGCCTTGGCGTCGGCCTCGGCCTCGGGGTCGGGGCGGCCGGTGGTGAACAGGACAGAGCCGTCGGGGAGGAAGCCGACGCCGCTCTCGCCCTTGGCCGAGCGGGTGAGGCGTCTGGGGGCGCGCCCGCCCTCGGACTCGGGGGCGGTGTCGATCTCCCACAGGGCGCTGCGGAAGGACTTGGCGTCGGGGGCGGGGCCGCTGACGGGCGCGACCAGACGGGTTCCGTCCGGCGAGAGGCGCAGTCCGTTGACACGGCGAAGTCGGACGTACTCCGGCAGTTCATACCAGGAACGGACCAAGACACATACTCCCTGAACGTCGGCGTGGGGTCGGGGCGGACACCGTCGAGCGGGCCGTGGGGCGACTGTGGTCCCCCGCCCCCCGCAGGCGGTGTCAGCAGCGTTTACCCACCTTCCCACACGTCCGGGACGGCGGGTCGGGTCGGGGCGCGCATCCCGTGAGGGGCCGCGGGAGGCCCTCCACTCCAGGATGACCCGCCCGGGGCCGTCGCACCAAGCCCTTTCGCCGATCCGTGGACGACCCCGCGCCGGGCCGCGCCGGGACCGCCGGCCGACGGCGGGGACCCGTCGGCCGCGCGGTTCAGCGCCTCAGGCCGGGCACGAGCAGCCGGTGCAGCGCGCGAGCGAGCTCAGGCGCCGGGGTTCGGCCCGTTCGGCGTACTCGCGGACCAGGTCGGTCACCATGGACACGAACGCGGGGTGCGTGCCGGGGCTGAGCGCGCGCTCGTAGCCGACGCCGAGCTTCTTGGCGGTGTCGCGGGCCTCCACGTCGAGGTCGAACTTGACCTCCATGTGGTCGGAGACGAAGCCGTGCGGGACCACGACCACGGCGGGCACGCCCTCGGCGGCCAGTTCCTCGATGCGGTCGTTGACGTCGGGCTCCAGCCAAGGCTGGCTGGGCGGGCCGCTGCGGCTCTGGTAGACGACCTCGTACGGGTAGTCGCGGTCGAGCCGCCCGGCCACCAGACGCGCCACCTCGGCCAGCTGGGCGCCGTAGGCCCCCTCGGGGCCGAAGGCCTGTCCGGAACCGCCGCTGGCCTCGGCCATCGTCGTGGGGATGGAGTGCGCGGAGAAGAGCAGGTGCGCGCCCTCGCGCTGCTCCGCGGGCAGGGCGTCCAGGGCGGCGCGGGTGTGCTCGACCAGCGGTTCGACGAACCCCGGGTGGTCGTAGAAGGGCCGGATGAGGTCCACCTCGGGGGCGTCCTCGCCCAGCGCGGCGCGGGCGCGGGCGATGTCCTCCTCGTAGGCGGTGCGGCTGGACCAGTTGCAGTAGGCGGAGGTGGGCAGCGCCAGGATGCGGCGCACGCCGTCCTCCTTCATCCGGGCGAGGGTGTCGGTGAGCATCGGGGCCCAGAACCGGTTGCCCCAGTAGACGGGCAGGTCGATCCCGTTGGCGGCGAAGTCGGCGGTGACCGCGGCGAGCAGGTCGCGGCACTGCTGGTTGATCGGGCTGACACCGCCGAAGAGGAAGTAGTGCTCGCCGACCTCGGCCAGCCGCTCACGGGGGATGTTGCGGCCCCGGGTGACGTTCTCCAGGAACGGGATGACCTCGTCCTCCCCCTCCGGGCCGCCGAAGGAGATCAGCAAAAACGCGTCGTAGTAGCTCACAGCTCTTATGAAACCAGCTTCGCCGGACCGGCTCGCGCGACCCCCCGGATGCGTGTCCTGTGGTCTTGGCCTCCTCCCCGCCCGGGGGCCGTGTCCGGGGGAACCCGGCTCTGGCCGCGCGGGTGACCGGTCGGTAATGTCACCGCATGACAGATGTGATGTGGCACACATGGGCGGGCACCCATCGGGCCCGGCCCAGGCGCACGGCGGCTCCGGGGAGCACCGCGGAGGTCGCCGCGGCGGTCTCCTCGGCCGCCGCCGAGGACCTGCGCGTCCGCATGGTCGGCACGGGTCACTCCTTCACCGACGTGGCCGTCACCGACGGCCTCCTCCTCTCCCCCACCTCCTTGACCCGGGTGCGCTCGGTCGATCCCGCGGCGGGCACGGCCACCGTCGAGGCGGGCCTGCCCCTGTGCGACTTCAACGACGTGCTGGCCGGGCACGGGGCGGCCCTGGCCAACATGGGCGACATCGCCGTGCAGACCATGGCGGGCGCGGTGCAGACCGGCACCCACGGCACCGGCCGGGACGCGGGCGGGCTGGCCGCGCAGGTGGTCGGCATGGAGATGGTGCTCGCCGACGGTTCGGTGGTGGAGTGCTCGGCCGAGCGGGAGCCGGAGCTGTTCCAGGCGGCGCGGGTGGGCCTGGGCGCCTTCGGCGTGGTCACCGCGCTGACCATGGCGGTGCGCCCGGCCTTCCTGCTGCACGCGCGCGAGGAGCCCATGCGGTTGGAGGAGGTGCTGGAGCGCCTGCCGGGGCTGCGCGCCGACAACGACCACTTCGAGTTCTACTGGTTTCCCCACACCGGCAACACCAACACCAAGCGCAACAACATCAGCGCGGGCCCGGCCCGGCCGCTCTCGCCTTTCCGCGCCTGGCTGGACGACGAGTTCCTGTCCAACACGCTCTTCGAGGGCGTCAACCGGGTGTGCCGCCGCTTCCCCCGCGCGGTGCCCGCGGTGAACCGGGTCAGCTCGCGCGCGCTGACGGCGCGCAGCTACACCGACGCCTCGTACCGGGTGTTCGCCTCGGTGCGCGACGTGCGGTTCGTGGAGATGGAGTACGCGATCCCCGCCGAGCACCTGGCCGACGTGCTGCGCGAGGCCGGGTCGATCGTGGACCGGGGCGGCCACCGGGTGAGCTTCCCGGTGGAGGTGCGCTTCGCCCCGGCCGACGACGTGTGGCTGTCCACCGCCTACGGGCGCGACACCGCCTACGTGGCGGTGCACATGTACCAGGGCACCCCCTACGACGCCTACTTCGCCGACCTGGAGGCGCTGTTCACCTCCGTGGGCGGGCGCCCCCACTGGGGCAAGATGCACACGCGCGACCGCTCCTACCTGGAGGGTGTCTACCCGATGCTGGGCCGGGCCCTGGCGGTGCGGGACCGCGTGGACCCAGGGCGCCGGTTCGGCAACGCCTACCTGGAGCGGGTGCTGGAGTAGCCGCGCGGCACGACCGGCCCCGGCCGCCGCGAGGCGCGCTCAGCCGGTCTGGGGCACGGCGGGCGGGGGCG
>NZ_QPFC01000619.1:0-7818 GCF_003427465.1 Nocardiopsis sp. TNDT3
TCGCGCCCGGCCGGAGCGGCTCCGACCGGGCGCGCGACCCGTCCGCCCGCGTCGCGTCCGGGTCCCCGGACGCCGCGGCGCGGCCCTACTTCTTCGTGGACTCCTCCAACCGAAGCGCGACGCCGATCGCGAAGAAGGTGGGCGCCCACTCACCGATGAAGATTCCCCACCGGTCGGCGCGGGCCAGCCCGGTACCCTCCTCCTTCTTCAGGGAGGTGGCCCAGCTCAGGAAGCTGAGTCCGATGGAGGCGAGCCCGGCTCCGTAGGCCATCTCGGACGTGACGCCCATCTGGGACAGTTTGGCGATCATGGTGCTCCTCGCGTTGGTGGTTGCCTCTAGAGGCACTTCCCGAGGAGATCTCGGACAAGCTCCATGGCAGGTCAAGGCTGCGTCAGGTGGGGGCAGGGAGCGGCGGACGGGGCCCGCGTCCGGAGTTCAGAACTTTTGAAATCCAAACCGAGTGAGGTTAGACTAACCTTGGTTTCGCCGGGATCCTCCCGTTCTGTCCTCCGTGTTTCCCCTCGGGACGCCCCATGCGCGGAAACGGCCCGCCCGAACACGGCGCGGCCACTCCCCATGACGAAGAAAGCAGTGTGAGCATGGCCTCCACCCTTCGCCGTGTCAGCGGCATCGCCTTCACCACCCTCCTCGCCGTCGGCCTCACCTCGTGCGGCAGCGCGGAGGAGAGCACCGGTGAGAGCGGCGGCGACACCGCCGGCGGCCAGTTCCCGGTCAGCATCGACAGCGCCCTGGGCACCGCCGAGATCCCCGAGCAGCCCGAGCGCGTGGTCACCCTCGGCCAGGGCTCCGCCGAGACCGCCATCGCCCTCGGCGTCGTGCCCGTCGGTGTCGAGAGCTACGAGTGGGGCAGCGACGACACCGGCTACCTGCCGTGGATCCACGAGGCGGTCACCGAGGCGGGCGAGGAGCTGCCCACCCAGTTCACCGGCGCCGACGACATCGACTTCGAGGCCATCATCGAGCTGGAGCCCGACGTCATCCTCGCCCCCTGGTCCGGCGTCACCCAGGAGCAGTACGACATCCTGAGCGACATCGCCCCCACGGTCGCCTACCCCGAGCTGCCCTGGAGCACCGACTGGGACCAGCAGATCGAGATCATCGGCGAGGCGCTCGGCCAGCCCGAGGAGGCCCAGGGCCTCATCCAGGACATCGAGACGCAGTTCGACGAGGCCGCGGCGGCCAACGAGCAGTTCGCCGACCTGACCTTCTCCTACGTCTACACCGACGGCCCCGGCACGCTCGGCGTGTTCCTGCCCGACGAGCAGCGCGTGGCCATGGTCCGCGGGCTGGGCCTGACCGTCGACCCGGTCGTGGAGACCTTCCCCGAGACCGAGGGCACCGACTCGGCCATCATCGGCCTGGAGAACGCCGACCAGCTCTCCGGGAGCGACCTGCTCTTCACGTTCTACAGCGACCCCGAGACCCGCGCCGAGATCGAGGCCCAGGAGCTGTACGCGGCCATCCCCGCCGTCGAGAGCGGCGCCGTGGTCGCCTCCGAGGACAACTCCTTCGTCACCGCCTCCTCGATCATCAACCCGCTGACCGTCCCCTGGGTCATCGACCGCTACGTGCCCATGATCGAAGAGGCCGTCCAGAACATCGAGAGCTAAGCACCTCCATGGTCAGGGCGAAGACATCCGCGGCCGCGCCCCGCACGCGTCCCGCCCGCACCGCGCTCGTGCTCGGTGCGGGCGTCGCCGCGCTGGCGGGTGCGGTCCTGCTCAGCCTCGTCATGGGCAGCAGGCCCACACCGGTCGCCGACGTGTGGGCGGCGATCACCGGCGGGGCGGACTCCTTCACCACCACGGTGGTGGAGAGCCGCTACCCGCGCACCGTCCTGGGGGTGGTGGCCGGGGCCGCCCTGGCCCTGGCGGGCACCCTCATGCAGGGCATCACCCGCAACCCCCTCGCCGACCCCGGCCTGCTGGGCGTCAACGCCGGGGCCGCCGCCGCGGTGGTCACGGCCACCGCGCTGTTCGGCCCCACCTCGGTCACCGCGACGGTCTGGTGGGCGCTGCCCGGGGCCCTGGTCGCGGGGTTGGCCGCCTACACGGTGGGCAGTCGCGGCGGCGACGGCGGCATGGTGCGCCTGGTCCTGGCGGGCGCGGTGGTCTCCGCCGTGCTCACCGCCTACGTCCAGGCGGTGGCCCTGAGCCTGCCCGAGACCTTCGACAGCTACCGCTACTGGGTGGTCGGCTCCCTGGCCGGGCGCGACTACGACGTCATCCTGTCCGTGCTGCCGGTCATCGGCGTCGGCGTCCTGCTCGCCCTCGTGGTCTGCGGCGGCCTCAACGCCCTGGCCCTGGGGGAGGAGGCCGCGATCGCCACCGGCGCCAACACGGTGTGGATCCGCTCGGCCGGGCTCGTCGCGGGAACCCTGCTCGCCGCCGGGGCCACCGCGGCCGCCGGGCCCATCGCCTTCGTCGGCCTGGCCGTGCCGCACGTGGTGCGCGCCCTGGTCGGTGTCGACTTCCGCGCGCAGGTGCCCTTCGCGCTGCTGGTGGGCCCGACCCTGCTGCTGCTCGCCGACGTCGTCGGCCGCACCATCGTGCGCCCCACCGAACTCATGGTCGGCGTCGTCACCGCGTTCGTCGGTGCGCCCGTCCTGTTGTACGCGGTCCGCAGGATGCGGAGTACCCCATGACCCGAACCACCCGCACGTCCCCGGCCCCGGCGGGCCCGGTCCGGCCAGAGCACGGGCGCGCCCGACCCCTGAAGGCCTCCCCGCCCGTGCTGAGGCTGGGCCCGGTCGCGCTGCCCGTCCACCGGCGCTCGCTGCTGTGGGCGGCCGGACTCCTGCTCCTGCTGGTCGCCGCCGCGGCCGCCACGCTCGCCCTCGGACGGCTCGGCGTGCCCCTGACCCGGCTGCCCGCGGTCCTGACGGGCGGGGGCGAGGCCACCGAGACCTTCGTGCTCGAACGGCTGCGCGGTCCCCGGCTGGTGGTGGCCGCGGGCACGGGCGCCGCCCTGGGCCTGGCGGGCGCGCTCTTCCAGTCCGTCACCCGCAACCCCCTGGGCAGCCCCGACGTCATCGGCCTCGGCGCCGGTGCCGGGGCGGGCGCGGCCTTCGCCGCCCTCGTCCTGCCCGGTGTGCTCCCCGTGCCGCTGGGCGCCCTCGCCGGTGCCGCCCTGGCCATGGTCGTCGTGGCCACGGTGACCGGCACCGGACTGCGCCACCCCGGCCGCCTGATCGTGGCGGGCATCGGGGTGGCCGCCATGGCGCAGGCCTTCACCCACTTCGTCGTGTCCGTGATGGCCCGCGACCAGGCCAGCGTCCTGTCCGCCTACGTCAACGGCAGTCTGGGCGCCCGCTCCTGGGAGCACGCCACCACCATCTGGGCGGTTCTGCTGCTGGCGCTGCCGTTCGTGGCGGCGCTGGCCGGACCGGTCTCCCTCAACGAGATGGGCGACGAGCTCGCCGACTCCCTCGGCGCGCGGGCCTCCACCACGCGCACCGCCGCCGTCTGCCTGTCGGTGGTGCTGTCCGCGGCCGCGGTGAGCGTGGCCGGTCCGATCGCGTTCGTGTCCCTGACCGCGCCGCAGATCGCGCGCCGGCTCTCCGCCGTGCCGGGCCCCAACATGGTGCTGTCGGCCCTGGTCGGGGCCCTGCTGCTGGTGGCGGCGGATCTGGCCGTCCAGCAGTCCCCGGTCGGGGACGGGCTGCCGGTCGGCGTCTTCACCATGGGGCTCGGCGGCGTCTACCTGGGCTACCTGCTGATTCGTGAATGGCGAAAGGGTGTGCTGTGAGTCTGGTGCTGTCCGCGGAGGGCCTGACCCTGGGGTACGGGGCCGAACCGGTCGTGCGCGACCTCGACCTGGGGGTGGCCGAGGGCGAGTTCACCGTCATCGTCGGCCCCAACGGCTGCGGCAAGTCCACACTGCTCAAGGCCCTGGGGCGGGTGAACAAGCCGATGTCGGGGCGGGTGCTGCTGCACGGCAGTGACGTGCGCGGCCAGCGCGCCAAGGCGGTCGCGCGCCAGATGGCGCTGCTGCCGCAGAGCCCGACCGCCCCCGAGGGCATCACCGTGCGGGCCCTGGCCGCCCGCGGCCGCTTCCCCTACCACACGCTGGTGCGCCAGTGGAGCCCCCAGGACGAGACGGCGATCGGCCGCGCGCTGGAGCTGACCGGGCTGACCGACCTCGCCGACACCCAGGTGGGCTCCCTCTCGGGCGGCCAGCGCCAGCGCGCCTGGGTGGCGATGGTCCTGGCGCAGGACACCGGCGTCCTGCTGCTGGACGAGCCCACCACCTACCTGGACATCGCCCACCAGTACGACCTGCTGGAGCTGTTCGCCGACCTGCACCGCCGGGGGCGCACGGTGGTCGCGGTCCTGCACGACCTGGCCCAGGCCGCCCGGTTCGCCACCCGCCTGGTGCTGATGGACGCGGGCAGGGTGGTCGCCGACGGCCCTCCGGAGGAGGTCGTGACCGCCCGCCTGGTGGGGGAGGTGTTCGGGCTGCCCTGCGACGTGGTGCCCGACCCGCGCACCCGCACGCCGCTGGTCATCCCGCACGAGCGCGTCTGAGCCCTCAGGGCCCTCAGCGCCGTCGGGCCTTGTACTCCTCCCAGGAGGAGAGCAGGGTGTCGTGGTACTCGTCCAGCCAGGTCATGTAGTCGTGCATGTTGCGCAGCCGGGTGCGCGCGGGCGGGCTCAGGCCGGGCAGGCGCTCCAGCGCCGACGCCGCGAGTTCCCTCTGCCGCCGCAGGTAGGAGCGCTCGTTGCGCAGGAACCCGCCCCAGACGTCCTCGTCCATGGCCACCAGCCGCGAGCGGCTCCCGGGGGCGGGGACCAGCTCCACGAAGCCCATCTCGCGCAAACGGCGCACCGACTGCGACACCGATCCCCGGCTGACCCGGGCGCCGTCGGCGATCTCCTCGGCGCTCACCGCCTCGCGGTCGGCGACGAGCAGGTAGCCCACGATGCGGCCCTCGGCGCGGGGACGGCCCTGCGACTGCCAGTACTCGGAGAAGCGCCCGACGAAGTCGTCGCGGAACCCCGTGTCCTCGTCCGTGCGCCTGCTCTCCGCCATGGGGGCCACGATAGCGCCTGACACGGGGCGTTCCGGGCGCTGACCGAGGGCTCCGTCCGCCCCCGTCCGGCGTCGGCCGGGGGCGGACGGGGTTCAGGTGCGGCGCAGGGACTCCAGCATGCGCGACAACGCCTCCCACACCCGCTCCAGGTCTTCGGGGTCGTCGCTGTCGGCCAGCCACAGCGCGGCCTCGTTCATCGCACCCGAGAGCAGGTGGGCCACGGGCGCGACCGGCCCCGGCTCCAGGACGCCCGCCCCGACCAGCGCGGAGAGCGCCTCGGCCAGGTGGCGGGCCGAGGCGGCCTCGTCCAGGGCCCGCCAGGTGCTCCAGCCCAGCACGGCGGGCCCGTCCACCAGCATGATCCGCCGCACGTCCGGCGCGGTGCTGGCGGTGAGGAAGGCCCGGCACCCGGCGGTCAGCCGGTCCCACGGGTCGGCGTGCGCGTCCGCCGCCCGCGCCACGGCGTCGCCGACCTCGGACTGCACCTCCTCCAGGACCGCGCGGAACAGGTCCGGCTTGCCCTCGAAGTGGTGGTACAGGGCGCCCTTGGTGACCGCGGAGTCCGCCACGATCCGGGCCAGTCCCACCCCGCCGTACCCGTGCGCGGCGAACAGCCTGCGGGCCTCGCCCAGCAGGACGCGTCTGGTGCGCTCGCGCTGCCGCGCGCGGCTGCCCGGTTCCGCGGCCATGTACCCGACCTCCCCCTTGTTGACATACCAAAGGTATGCCAATAGCGTATCTTCACATACCGAAGGTACGTGAAAGGTGGATTCCATGCGGCTCAGCAGCTTCTATCCGGTGCTCGGCACGCCCCGTCTGGCCGAGTGCCGCGACTTCTACGTCGGCCTGTTCGGCTTCGAGGAGACCTTCGCCGCCGACTGGTACGTGAGCCTGCGCAGGCCCGGCCCGCCCGAGTACGAACTGGCCCTGCTCGACCCCGGGCACCCCACCGTCCCCGAGGGCTACCGCAGGCCCGTGCAGGGCCTGCTGCTCAACTTCGAGGTGGAGGACGTGGACGCCGAGTGGGAGCGCCTGGTGGTGCGCGGCGGCCTGCGGCCCGAACTGGGGATCCGCACCGAGGCGTTCGGCCAGCGGCACTTCATCGTGGCCGACCCCGGCGGGGTGCTGGTCGACGTCATCACGCCCGTGGCGCCCTCGGAGGAGTACGGGGACAACTTCGTGCGGGGGTGAGGGCCGTCCGGTCCCCGCGCGCCCGGTACCGTCGGCGTGACGGGGGGTGGAGGCGGTGGCGATGACGCTGGAACAGGCCTCGCGCCTGGCGGAGGAGGCCCACGCCGGGCAGGTCGACCGGGCCGGCCGGCCCTACGCCGAGCACGTGTTCGCGGTGCGCGACCTGCTCGCCGGGCACGGAGAGCGCGCCCAGGCGGCCGGAGTGCTGCACGACGTGCTGGAGGACACCCCGATCACCGCCGACGACCTGCGCGCGCGGGGGTGCCCGGAGGAGGTCGTGCGCGCGGTGGAGTCGGTGACCCGGCGCCCGGGGGAGCCCTACGAGGAGATGGTGCGCCGCGCCGCCGCCGACCCGCTGGGCAGGCTGGTCAAGCTCGCCGACAACGCCCACAACTCCGACGAGCGCCGCCTGGCCCTGCTGCCCGACGAACGGGCGCGGCGGCTGCGCGCCAAGTACGCCCGCGCCCGGCGGATCCTGGAGGAGGGCCCGCAGGAGGACGGGCTCCCCGAAGCGGCGCTCCCGCGTGGCACGCTCCTGGTCCTCCACACCGGCCGGGTCGAGGAGTGCCGCGCCTTCTACGCCGGGCTCGGTCTGCGCTTCGTCCGCGAGCGCCACGGCTCCGGGCCCGAACACCACGCGGCCGAACTGGACGGCGGCGCGGTCGTCGAGATCTACCCGGCCACCGCCGAGCGCTCCACGGGCGCGGCGCGCCTCGGGTTCACCGTGCGAGGGGACCGCGCCGTCCCGCCCCTGGAGCCGGGGCGCCGCGTGCTCACCGACCCCGACGGGCGCAAGGTCGACCTGAGGGTGGTGTGAGCGACGGCATCCGTGTGCGTGGCGTCGGGTACCAGCCGGTCGGTATGCTGTCCCGGCCGGTATTTCCGGGACTGACGGGGCACGAGGCGGGGGCAGCACATGGCGCGAGGACAGCGGACGGCCGAGGCCGACACACCGACCGGATCGGTACCCGAGCGCCTCCTTGGGGCGGCGACGCGCCTGTTCGCCTCCAACGGTTACGAGGGCACCTCCGTGCAGGAGGTCGTGGCCGCTGCGGGCGTCACCAAGGGCGCCATGTACCACTACTTCGGCTCCAAGGACGACCTGCTCTACGAGGTCTACGCCCGCGTGCTGCGCATGCAGACCGAGCACCTGGTGCGGATCGCCTCGCGGGACGAGCCGGTGGCCGACCGCGTGCACGCCGCCGCGGCCGACGTCATCGTCACCAGCGTCGCCAACCTCGACGACACCGTCATCTTCTTCCGCTCCATGCACCAGCTGAGCGAGGACAAGCGGCGCGCCGTGCGCGCCGAGCGCCGCCGCTACCACGAGATCTTCCGGGACATGGTCGCCCAGGGGCAGGACGAGGGGGTCTTTCGCACCGACGTCTCCGCCGACCTGGTGGTGAACTACTTCTTCGGCTCGGTGCACCACCTGAGCACCTGGTACCACCCGGGCGGCGCGCTCAGCGGCGAGGACGTGGGGCGCCACTTCGCCGACCTGCTCGTGGCGGGGCTGCGCCCCGGGGCCTGAGCGCGGGGGACCCGACGGCGAGGGGGCCGGACGCGACGCGTC
>NZ_QPFC01000620.1:0-4003 GCF_003427465.1 Nocardiopsis sp. TNDT3
CGCCCCCGGCGCCCCGGCCCGCCTGGACTGGGAGGCCACCCTGGCCTTCCGCCACCACCTGTGGGACCAGGGCCTGGGCGTGGCCGACGCCATGGACACCGCCCAGCGCGGCATGGGCCTGGACTGGGCGGCCACCGCCGAGCTGATCCGCAGGTCGGGTGCGGAGGCCGCCTCGCGCGGCGCCGCCCTGGCCTGCGGGGTGGGCACCGACCAGCTCGACCTTTCGCAGGCCGATCTGGAAAGCGTTATCACCGCGTACGGTGAGCAGCTCGACGTCGTCCAGGGCGCCGGAGCCACCCCCATCCTCATGGCCTCGCGCGCCCTGGCCGCGGTCGCCTCGGGCCCCGACGACTACGCCAAGGTCTACGCCGACCTGCTGGGCCGGGCCGACCAGCCCGTCATCCTGCACTGGCTGGGCACCGCCTTCGACCCGGCCCTGGCCGGGTACTGGGGCTTCGCCGACCCGGCCGAGGCGATCGAGCCGGTGGCGGCCCTGATCGCCGAGCACGCGGCGAAGGTGGACGGCATCAAGGTCTCCCTGCTCGACGCCTCGCTGGAGGTGCGGCTGCGGCGGCTGCTGCCCGAGGGCGTGCGCCTGTACACCGGCGACGACTTCAACTACCCCGACCTCGTCCTGGGCGACGAGCAGGGCCACTCCGACGCCCTGCTGGGCGTCTTCGCCGCCATCGCCCCGGCCGCCGCCCGCGCGCTGGCCGCCCTGGACGAGGGCGACACCGCCCGGTACCGGGCCCTGATGGACCCCACGGTCCCGCTGGCCCGGCACCTGTTCACCGAGCCCACCTTCTACTACAAGACCGGCGTGGCCTTCCTGGCCTGGCTCAACGGCCACCAGAAGGGCTTCCACATGGTGGGCGGGCTGCACAGCGCCCGCGACCTGCCCCACCTGGCCCAGGCGGTGCGCCTGGCCGACGCCGCCGGGGCCCTGACCGACCCCGACCTGGCCGCGGCACGCATGCGGGCGCTCCTCCAGGTGTCAGGAGTGGACCAGTGAGCACCATCCCCGAGGGCGCCGCGGCGCCCCCCACGCCGACGGCCGCGCCCGCGGCCACCGTCGCGGCGGTCGTACCCGGCGCGGTGGACGTGCCCTCCGGGCAGCCCGCCGCGGTGCCCACCCCCGAACCGGGCGACCCGCGCCTGGCACGGCTCTCGCTCAACCAGGCCACCGTCAAGTACTGGAACCTGACCCAGGCCGTGGACGGCTGCCTGCGCGCCGGACTGCCCGCCATCGGGACCTGGCGCGAGCCGGTCGCCGAGATGGGCCTGGCCAAGGCCGCCGCCCTGCTGCGCCGGGCCGGGCTGCGCGTGTCCTCGCACTGCCGAGGCGGCTTCCTCACCGGCCCGGACCGGGCCGCGGCGCTGGAGGACAACCGGCGCGCCGTCGACGAGGCCGCCGAACTCGGCGCGCCCTGCCTGGTCATGGTCGTGGGCGGTATGCCCGACGGCGAGCGCGACCTGGTCGGCATCCGCGAACGGGTGGCGGACGGCATCGCCGAGCTGGCGCCCTACGCCCTGGAGCGGGGGGTACAGCTCGCGCTGGAGCCCCTGCACCCGATGTTCTGCGCCGACCGCGCCGTGCTCTCCACACTGGGCCAGGCCCTGGACCTGGCCGAACGCTTCGACGCGGCCGCCGTCGGCGTGGTGGTGGACGCCTACCACGTGTGGTGGGACCCCCAGGTGTGGGAGCAGATCGCCCGCGCCGGGGCGGGCGGGCGCATCGCCTCCTTCCAGGCCTGCGACTGGGAGCTGCCCATCCCCGCCGACGCCCTGCTGGGGCGCGGCATGGTCGGCGACGGCCACGCCGACGTGCGCGCCCTGCGCCGCGCGGTGGACGCGGCCGGTTACGACGGCGACATCGAGGTGGAGATCTTCAACGAGCGGATCTGGTCGGCCGACGGCGACGACGTCATCGCCACCCTGGCCCGACGCCACGTCCAGCACGTCCTGTGAGGCCCCCGGGGGCGCACGCGCGCCCCCGGTCCCCCCGAGCTCAAGGAGCAAGCATGAACTTCGACGGAATCCTCTTCTTCCCCCTGACCCCCTTCGACTCCGAAGGCGAAGTGAACGAGGACGTGCTGGCCGAGCACGTCGCCTCGGGCGTGGAGCACGGCGCGGGCGGGGTGTTCGCGGCCTGCGGCACCGGTGAGGTGCACGCCCTGTCGGCCGCCGAGCACGCCGCGGTGGTGCGGCGGTCGGTGGAGGTCACCGCGGGCCGCGTGCCGGTGGTGGCCGGTGCGGGCGGCAGCGTGGGCACCGCCATCGAGCAGGCCCGCGCGGCCCGCGAACTGGGCGCGGACGCGATCCTGCTGCTGCCGCCCTACCTGGTGGGCGCGCCGCAGTCGGGGCTGGTGGACTACGTGCGCACCGTGGTCGCGGCCTCCGACATCCCGGTCGTGGTCTATCAGCGCGGGTCGATGGTGTTCACCCCCCAGAGCGCGGCGGAGCTGGCCGCGATCCCGCAGGTGGTGGGGATCAAGGACGGGGTGGGCGACCTGGGCCGGATGCACCAGATCGTGATGGCGGTGCGCGACCTGCGCGGCGAGGAGTTCACCTTCTTCAACGGCCTGCCCACGGCGGAGCTGACCGTGGCGGCCTACCGGTCGGTGGGCGTGCCGCTGTACTCCTCGGCGGCGTTCGCGTTCGTGCCCGAGGTGGCCGACGCCTTCTACCGCGCCTTCCACTCCGGCGACGCGCTGGCCGACACCCTGATGCGCGAGTTCTTCGAGCCGCTGGTGCGGCTGCGCGACCGGACTCCGGGGTACGCGGTGTCGCTGGTCAAGGCGGGCGCGCGGCTGCGCGGGGTGGACATGGGCGGGGTGCGCGCGCCGTTCCGCGACCCCACCGCCGAGGAGGAGTCCGCGCTGGCCGAGCTGATCGAGACCGGCCTGTCCCTGGTCAAGGAGGGCTGAACGTGCGCGTCACCGAGGTCGGCGCCCGGGCCTTCCGGCTGCCGCTGCACCGCTCCTGGGACGGGGGCGTGGACCGCAACGACGTCGTGGTGGTGCGGGTGGCCACCGACTCCGGGCTGGTCGGCACGGGTTTCGCGTGGACCCCGCTGATCGGGGCCCGGGCGGTGGCCGCGCTGGTCAACGACGACCTGCGGCCCGCGCTGGTGGGCGCCGAGGCCCATCCGGCCCGGTGGGACGAGCTGCGCTGGCACCTGCGCGAGGCGGGCACCAGCGGGCTCACCCTGATGGCGCTGGCGGGGGTGGACATCGCCCTGTGGGACCTGCGCGCCCGCGCGGCGGAGTCGAGCCTGGTGGACCTGGTGGGTCGGCGCCGCGAGTCGGCGCCGGCCTACGGCAGCGGGGTCAACCTGGACTACTCCCTGCCCGACCTGGTGGAACAGGTGCGCGGCTGGGTGGAGGCCGGGCACGTCGCCGCCAAGGTCAAGGTCGGCTCGCCCGATCCGGCCCGGGACGCCGAGCGGGTGGGCGCGGTGCGCGAGGTGCTGGGCCCGGACCGGCTGCTGATGGTGGACGCCAACCAGCGCTGGGACGTGCCCGGGGCGGTCCGGGCGCTGGACGCGCTGGAGGAGTTCGGCCCGCACTTCGTGGAGGAGCCCCTCCCGGCCGAGGACCTGGAGGCGCACGCCCGTCTGCGCGAGCGCACGCGGGTGCCCTTCGCCGTGGGTGAGAACCTGCGCACGGCCGCCGAGTTCGAGCGGGCCGTGGAGCTGGGGGTGTGCGACGTCGCCCAGCCCAACGTGGTGCGGGTGGGCGGCATCACCCCGTTCCTGCGGATCGCGGAGTCGATGGCGCGCCGCGGCGTGCCGGTGGCTCCGCACCTGTTGCCCGAGCTGTCGGGGCAGCTGGCGCTGTGCCTGCCCCGGGTGGCCATGGTCGAGGACATCGACCGGGCCTCCTTCGCCGCGCTGGGAGCGTTGGCCCGCCCCAGCGGGGTGGAGTTCGACCGGGGCCGGGTGCGCGCCGACACCGGCCACGGCCACGGCCTGGTGTTCGCCGACACGCTCACACCGGTCGCG
>NZ_QPFC01000061.1:0-3283 GCF_003427465.1 Nocardiopsis sp. TNDT3
ACCGCGGACAGGCCGCGGGACGCGGCTTCCGCCGCCCGAGACGGGGCTGAGCAGCCAGCAGGTCGCCGAGCGGGTCTCGGCGGGGCGGACCAACGACGTGCCGGTGCGCGCGAGCCGCACGGTCGGCCAGATCATCCGCGGCAACGTGTTCACCCGGATCAACGCCATGGTCGCGGTGCTGTTCTCGATCATCGCGGTGATCGGCCCGGTGCAGGACGGGCTGTTCGCGATGGTCATCCTCTTCAACACGCTGATCGGCATCGTCCAGGAGCTGCGGGCCAAGCGCACCCTGGACAAGCTCGCCATCGTCAACGCCGCCCGGCCCCGGGTGGTGCGCGACGGCGCCACCGTGCACGTGGCCACGCAGGAGATCGTCCTGGACGAGGTCCTGGAAGTGGGCGTGGGCGACCAGATCGTGGTCGACGGCACCGTCACCTGGGCCGGGGGGCTGGAGGTCGACGAGTCGCTGCTGACCGGCGAGGCCGACCCGGTGGTCAAGCGGCCCGGGGACACGGTGATGTCGGGCAGCTTCGTGGTGGCGGGCACCGGCCGGTTCCGGGCCACCAAGGTGGGGCGGCACGCCTACGCGGCGCGGCTGGCCGAGGAGGCGAGCCGCTTCTCACTGGTGCACTCGGAGCTGCGGTCGGGCATCAACCGCATCCTGACCTGGATCACCTACGCGCTGTTCCCGATCGGCGCCCTGCTGATCTACAGCCAACTGGTCCTGGGCGGGCACGTGGGCCTGGAGGAGTCGACGTCGGGCGGCCAGATCTCCGGCCCGCTGGCGGACGCCCTGCGCAGCATGGTCGCGGCCCTGGTGTCGATGATCCCCGAGGGCCTGGTCCTGCTCACCAGCATCGCGTTCGCGGTCGGGGTGATCCGGCTGGGGAGGCACAAGTGCCTGGTGCAGGAGCTGCCCGCGATCGAGGGCCTGGCCCGTGTGGACGTGGTGTGCACCGACAAGACGGGCACGCTGACCGAGGCGGGCATGAAGCTGGCCGGGATCCGCGACCTGGGCGGGCACGGCGGGGAGGACTCCCCCTCGCTCGTGCTGGCTGCGCTGGCGGCCAGCGACCCCGACCACAACGCGAGCATGGCGGCGATCGCGCGCGGGTGCGAGGCCGCGGGCCAGACGGCTCCCGACTGGACGGTCACGGCGCTGGCGCCGTTCTCGTCCGCCCGCAAGTGGAGCGGGGCCAGCTTCCTGGCCTCCGGCGGCGAGGAGCACTGGGTGCTGGGCGCGGCCGACGTGCTGGTCTCCCCGCGGGACCCGGCGGCGGCCGAGGCGGCCCGGCTGGGCGCGCAGGGCCACCGGGTGCTGCTGCTGGCCCGCGCGTCGGCGCGGGTGGACTCCGACGAGGCCCCCGGGACCGTGCTGCCGGCGGCCCTGGTGGTGCTGGACCAGAGGCTGCGCGAGGACGCCGGTCCGACCCTGGACTACTTCGAGGACCAGGGTGTGGACGTCAAGATCGTCTCGGGCGACCACGCGGCGTCGGTGGGCGCGGTGGGCCGTGAGCTGGGGCTGCCGGGCGCGGACCAGCCGGTGGACGCGCGGGCGCTGTCGGAGGACGGCGACGAGCTGGCCCGCGAGGTGGAGCGGCGCTCGGCCTTCGGCCGGGTGACGCCCGAGCGCAAGCGCGACATGGTCAGGGGCCTGCGCGAACGCGGGCACACGGTGGCGATGACCGGTGACGGCGTCAACGACGTGCTGGCGCTGAAGGAGGCCGACATCGGCGTGGCGATGGGCTCGGGGAGCCCGGCGTCGCGGTCGGTGGCCCAGCTGGTGCTGCTGGACAACCGGTTCGCGGTGCTGCCGCGCGTGGTGGCCGAGGGCCGACGGGTCATCGGCAATATCGAGCGGGTGGCCAACCTGTTCCTGACCAAGACCGTGTACACGATGACGCTGGCGATCATCGTGGGCCTGCTGGCGGTGGCCTACCCCTTCTTCCCGCGCCACGCGACGCTCATCAACGCGGTGACGTTCGGTATCCCGTCGTTCTTCCTGGCGCTGGCGCCCAACACCGACATCGCCCGTCCGGGGTTCGTGATGCGGACGCTGCGGCTGGCGATCCCCTCGGGCATGGTGGCGGGCTTCGCCGCGGTGACGACCTACCTGCTGGTGCTGGGCGGCCGGACGGTGCCCGACCCGGCCGACCGGACCGCGGTGGTCATCACGCTGTGCGCGACGACGCTGTGGGTGCTGCTGCTGGTGGCCAAGCCGTACGTGTGGTGGAAGGTGCTGATGGTGGGCTCCATGGTGGGCCTGTTGACGCTGGCGATGGTGACACCGCTGGGGCAGTGGTTCTTCGACCTGGACGTGAGCGACCCGACCAAGGTGCTGACCGGTCTGGCCGTGGCCGGTGTGGCGATCGTGGTGATCACGGTGATCCGGGTGGTGGACGACCGGATGGTGGCCCGCTCGGAGGCGCGTGCGGCGGAGGGGGAGGACGAGCGCGAGGCCGAGGAGCGCACCCCGGAGCCGGTGTGACAGCGGTTCTCCGGGAGGCGGAGGGGCCGGGTACAGGCACCCCGGTCCCCCCGGCGCCCCGCCCCGGTGAGAGCGCGTGCGCAGGGCGGGGTGACACCGGTCTTCGCTCCGGGACCCGGTTGCGGGGCGCGGCCGGGGGAGGCCCCATCCTGGAAAGCACGGACCCGGAAGGCGCGGTCCCCGGAGTACGGCCCCGGAAGGCCCGGTCGCGCGGGGGCAGTCCGCTCGGGGTCCACGGCGGGGCCTGGAGAGGGAGAGAGGCAGGACATGCTGAGCGAAACCGACATGCGCCACCTGCGGCGCGCGGTCGATCTGGCCGAGGAGTCCCTGGAGGCGGGTGACGAGCCCTTCGGCTCGGTGCTGGTGTCCGGGGAGGGGGCGGTGCTCTTCGAGGACCGCAACCGCGTCGCCGGCGGCGACCCGACGCAGCATCCGGAGTTCGCCATCGCCCGGTGGTCGACCACCCGCGTGAGCCCCGGCAAGCGGGCGGCGGCGACCGTCTACACCTCCGGGGAGCACTGCCCCATGTGCTCGGCCGCCCACGGCTGGGCGGGGCTGGGCCGGATCGTGTACGCGAGCTCCTCGGCGCAGCTCGTCTCGTGGCTGGAGGAGTGGGGCGTGCCCCCGGCGCCGGTGCGGCCCCTGCCGGTCGGCGAGATCGTGCCCGGAATCGCGGTGGAGGGGCCGGTGGACTCCCTGGTCACGCGGGTGCGGTCGCTCCAGGCCCGCTTCCACGGCCGGGACTGACACCAGCGCCTTCCCCCCAGCCCGTCGACGGCCGCGCCCGCGCTGAGC
>NZ_QPFC01000621.1:0-2887 GCF_003427465.1 Nocardiopsis sp. TNDT3
GACCGGGGAGGGGAGCGTTCCCGGGGACGGGGCGCCGCCCCCGGCGGGGTTCGGCGGTCGGGCCTCCAGTTCCGCGGACGGGCTCGGGGGGCCGGGGAGTACGGTCGTATACACTCGTTTCCATGCTGTTGGCGCGGTCCGTCGAAGAGGCCCTTCTCTATCTGGACATAAACTTCTGTTCCTGCGATCGCCCCCGTCTCGAACTGGACGGCGGAATGGACAAGCGAGAAGACGTTTTCCTCGTTGTCCACGAAGGCCGGTGTGATCGGTGCGGTGCGACGGGGCGTTTCGAGTTCGCGCTCGACACCTCGGAAGAGGTCCCTTACCCAGCCATCGGCGGAAGAACTCCCTCCCGTATCATCGCGCCGGAGGAATTTCTCCGGGTCAGCGACGACGCGGCCTCCCGTGTTCCGGTTGACGTGTCAGGGCTGTCTTCCGACGAGATCGCCGCGGCCCGTCTCCTCATGGAGAACGCGGTCACGGCTCTGGAGGAGCCGCGCGAGTTCGTTCCCGACGGTCACGTCGAGGTCCCCCGGCGGGAATCCGCCTCCGGGGCGGAGAGCGCTGCTCGGTCCGGAGCGCCCGAGCGGTTCCGGTCGGAGGAGATCGACGAACGCCTGAGGTCCTATCGCCAGGCACTCTCCCAGCTGGCGGACGCCTGATCCGGGTGGGCGGCACGCGAACGATCAGACGAGGCGGCGAGCACGAGCTGGAGATCCGCAGGTCCCGCTTCGTCTGCGCCCTGGCCAGGGTGGACACCGAGGACGCCGCTCGCGCCTTCATCGCCGAGCGCCGCAAGGAGCACTGGGGCGCCAACCACAACTGCACCGCCTACGTGCTCGGCGACCAGGGCGAGATCCAGCGCTCCAGCGACGACGGCGAGCCCTCCGGGACCGCGGGACTGCCCATGCTGGAGGTGCTGCGGCGCCGGGAGATCACCGACACCGTCGCCGTGGTCACCCGCTACTTCGGCGGGGTCAAGCTCGGCGCGGGAGGGCTGATCCGCGCCTACGGCAACGCGGTGTCCGCCGCCGTGGACGCCCTCGGGGTCCTGGAGCGCCGCGAACTCCTCGTCGTGGACGTGTTCGCCGACTACGTGCTCGGCGGGCGTCTGGAGAGCGACCTGCGCGACTCCTCCCTGACCGTGCGCGACGTCGCCTACGCCGACAGGGTCCGGATCGAGGTGGCGCTGCCCGAGGCCGACCTGCCCGGGTTCGGGGTCCGCCTGGCCGAGCTGACCGGGGGGAAGGCGGAGTTCGAGGTGCGGGGGACCACGGTCGTGGAGGTGGAGCCCTGAGCCCGCGCCACGTCCCATGGCTGTAACGACTCGCTCTCCCTGTGTCCGCCCGCCGCGGCGCGGCTTAGGATTTGCCGTAAACGTCATCGTTCGTGGGGAGAAACCGTCCATGCGCCGCTCACGGGTGCCCAGGGCCCTCACCTGTGGACTCGCGGTGCTGCTGGCCACCGCGTGCACCGGTGATCCGGAACCCTCCGCGCCCCCTCAAGGCGAGGAACCCGCCCCCGTCCCCACCGCGTTCGAGGGGCAGGCGCCGCCCGGTGTCGAGGGCGAGGTGCTGCGCTACCTGCACGGCGGTTCCGCCGACGTCCACGAGATCTTCGCCGACCCCCTCGGCGTGCGCATCAGCCCGGTCGGCGACGCCTTCCTGGTCAGCTCCGGCAGCGAGGACCGCCACCTGCTGCACGACGCCGCCACCGGCGAGACCCTGTGGGAGGGCGCGGCGCGCTTCGACGGCTTCGGCACCGACCGCGACGGCGAGCGGGTGCTGCTCATGGCGGACGCCGACGGTCTGCCGTTCGTCCTCGACGCCCGCGGGGAGCGGCTGTGGGAACCGGCGCGGGAGGGCGACGCCTACCTCGACGGCCTCGCCGTACGCCGTCCCGAGGGGTGGACTGCGGAGGAGCCCCACGGATCGTTCTCGCTGCTCGACGGCGGGGGCGGCGAGCTGTGGGACTACGAGTTCGAGGCTCCGGCCGAGCCGGAGGAGGCCGCCGAGGGCGACGGCGGGCCCGGGGAGACCGGGGCCGACGAGGAGGCGCGGGAGTCCGGGGAGCCGGCCCTGGGCGTGCCCGTGGCCGCGCGCGAGGATCTGGTCCTGCTCGCCACCGGAGGCCCCGTCCTGCACGCCCGCTCCGTCGGCGCCGACACCGCGGGCGAGGAGCTGTGGACGGTGGACGGTGAGGACGAGGAACTGGGCCTGCCCACCTCCTCCCCGGTTCCCGCGCCGCAGGTGATCGGCTTCTACACGCTTCCCGAACCGGACCCCGCCACCGAGTCCGCGAGCGAGTCGGAGTCCGCGAGCGAGTCCGCGTCCGAGGGCGCCGGGGACGGAGAGGACGGGGAGGACCCGGGGGAGGACGAGCCCGGGGGAGAGGGCGTCCTGCTGCTGCGCTGGGCCCGGTCCGAGGCGCCCTCGACCCTCTCCGCGCACGACCCCGACAGCGGCGACCTGCTGTGGACCCTGGAGGAGCCGGGCACGAACCCGGTCGCCGGGGCCTTCGACCCCGACGGCGTCGCGGGCAGCCTCTACGACGGGGCCACCGGAACCCTCCTGCTGCCCCAGGCCAGCGGTGCGGCGCCGGTGGTCGCGGTCGACCTGACCGGGGGAGAGGTCCTGTGGGGCCTGGAGGAGGAGGCGGGGTCGATCTCCCCGGCCTTCGCCTTCGACGGCCTCGTCTACGGGGACTCCCGCGCCAGCGGCGGACAGGACCGGCAGCTGGTGCTCGACGCCGTCACGATGGACGTGGTCGAGGACGAGCTCCCGGCGTATGTGGAGGCGGTCACCGAGAGCGGGCACGCCATCCTCGTGCACGACCGGCAGCGCTTCGTCTACGGTCCGCCCACGGACGAGGCGGAGGGGACCGGGGA
>NZ_QPFC01000622.1:0-1934 GCF_003427465.1 Nocardiopsis sp. TNDT3
GCGCCGACCTGGCCCGCACCCACCACGCCGTCGTCTACGCCACCGGCGCCAGCGTCGACCGCCGCATGGACGTGCCGGGGGAGGACCTGCCCGGCAGCGTCGCGGCCACCGACTTCGTCAACTGGTACTGCGGGCACCCCGACACCGCCCTGGAGCGGTTCGTGCTCGACGCCGAGGAGGCCGTCGTGGTCGGGGCGGGCAACGTCGCCTTGGACGTGGTGCGCATCCTCGCCAAGACCGCCGACGAGCTCCGCCACACCGACATCCCCCAGCCGGTCCTGGACGTGCTCGCCGCCAGCCGCGTGCGCACCGTCCACCTGCTGTCGCGGCGCGGCCCCCTCCAGGCCAAGTTCACCGCGCCCGAGCTGCGCGACCTGCTCGCGCTGCCCGGCGCCGACGTCGTCGTGCGACCCGAACAGGTGGACATCGATCCCACCGCCGTGGGCACCGGCTCCCCCGAAACCCGCGACGTCGCCCGGGCCGCCCGCACCAACCTGCGGCTCCTGGCCGAACACGCCGCCCGCGGGCCCCGCGGGCGGGACCGCACCGTGCGGCTGCACTTCTGGGCCCGGCCCGTGGAGGTCCTGGGCGGGGAGGAGGGGCGCGTGAGCGGCGTGCGGGTGGAGGAGACCCGCCTGGACGCCGACGGACGTCTGACCGGGACCGGCCGGACCACCGACCTGCCCGCCGGGATGGTGCTGCGCTCGGTGGGGTACGCGGGCGTCGCGCTGCCCGGGGTGCCCTTCGACACCGAGGGGCGCACCGTCCCCCAGGAGGGCGGGCGCGTCCTGGACGCCGAGGGAGGCGCGGTTCCTGGGGACTACGTGGCCGGATGGATCAAACGGGGCGCCACCGGGGTGATCGGCACCAACAAGTCCGACGCCGCCGCGACCGTGCGCGCCCTGCTGGAGGACGCCGGGGCGCTGCGCGCGGCGGCCCCGGAGCTGGTGCCGCTGGAGACCGTGCTGGACGAGCGCGGGGTGGCCCACAGCGACTACGAGGACTGGTTGCGCATCGACACAGCCGAGGCCGACCAGGCCGTGGAGCTGGACCGGGGCGAGCGGGTCAAGCTCCACGGCTGGGAGGCCTACCGCAGGGTCGTCGGCGGCTGACCGATTCAGGGCCAGCCCTCCCCGGGCCCGCGGCGGAGGCTCAGGCGACCTGGTCGGTGGCGGCGCCGTAGGTGTTGCAGCCCTCCACGGTCGCCTGCGACCAGCCCTGTTCCAGCCAGAACGCCCGGTTGCCCGCGCTGCCGTGCGTGTCCAGGTCGCCTCCGGCGTTGAAGTGCTCGTTGGCCGTGCGCAGCGCCTCCTCGTCGGCGCCGGTGATCCCGCGCAGGCCCACCCCGGCCATGCACTCGGCCTGGAGCTCGGTGCGGCGCAGCGCCTCCAGTTCGGCCTGTTCGTTCTCGGCCTTCCAGGTCATGCCGTGCGCGACG
Organism: Nocardiopsis sp. TNDT3; assembly: GCF_003427465.1. Lineage (NCBI taxonomy): Bacteria > Bacillati > Actinomycetota > Actinomycetes > Streptosporangiales > Nocardiopsidaceae > Nocardiopsis > Nocardiopsis sp. TNDT3. The sequence continues at coordinate 1,439 of NZ_QPFC01000622.1, forward strand.
CCCAGGATGCCGGTGGCGTACTGCACGTGGTGGCCGTACTCGTGGCCCATCAGGGCGAGCCAGACCTCCTCGCGCTCGTCCGGGGGGAGCAGGGCGCCCAGGTGGCGCACGTTGGGCAGCACGACGGTGACGCGGCTCAGGTCGCTCTCGTAGTAGGCGAGCGTGTACCCGTCCTCCGGGCTGGCGTCGGGGGGGTCGGGAGAGGTCCGGGTGACGGCGAACTCGGGCAGCTCCACGGACACGCCCAGGTCCTCGAACACCGGCTCCCACAGTCTGTTCAGGCACTCCCCGGAGACGGACGCGAACTCCTCCCAGGACTCGTCGGAGTCCATGTCCAGCTCGGGGACGTCGCAGTCGACCGGTACGGGCATGGCGACGTCGTAGAGGGGGTGGTCGACGACGTCGACCTCCACCTGGTTGGGCCGCGCCCTGAGGCGGTCGTCGTAGTGGGCGGACAGGTCGACGCCGGTGGGCTGGGGCTCCTCCTGGGGGGTGG
>NZ_QPFC01000623.1:0-5618 GCF_003427465.1 Nocardiopsis sp. TNDT3
GCGCCCTGCGCCAGATGGGCACCCTCGGCGGCGGCAACCACTTCCTGGAGGTGTGCCTGGACGACGGCGGCGCCGTGTGGCTGGTGCTGCACTCCGGGTCGCGCAACATCGGCAAGGAGCTGGCCTCCCACCACATCGAGCGGGCCCAGGCGCTGCCGCACAACCTGGACCTGCCCGACCGCGACCTGGCGGTGTTCGTCACCGGCACGCCCGAGATGGACGCCTACCGCCGGGACCTGTTCTGGGCCCAGGAGTACGCGCGGCGCAACCGCGACGTCATGATGGGCCTGGCCTGCCGCACCCTGGCCGAGCAGGTCCCGGGCACCCGCTTCGAGCAGTGGATCTCATGCCACCACAACTACGTGGCCGAGGAGACCTACGACGGGGTGGACGTGCTCGTCACCCGCAAGGGCGCCATCCGCGCCGGTAAGGGCGACCTCGGGATCATCCCGGGATCCATGGCGACGGGCACCTACATCGTGCGCGGACTGGGCAACCCGGCCTCGTTCAACTCCGCCTCGCACGGGGCGGGACGGCGGATGAGCCGGAACAAGGCCCGTAGGACCTTCACCGAAGCCGACCTGGTCGAGCAGACCAGGGGAGTGGAGTGCCGCAAGGACCGGGGCGTCGTGGACGAGATCCCCGCCGCCTACAAGGACCTGGAGTCGGTGATCGAGGCCCAGGCCGACCTGGTCGAGGTGGTCGCCCACCTGCGCCAGGTGGTGTGCGTCAAGGGCTGAGGCGGTGCGCGGGTCCGGCCCCCGAGGCGTCCGCTTCCGGAGCGCTCCGTCCGCGCGGACGGCGTCCCGGGAGCGGCGTACCCTTCCTTGCATGGGACACCGACACCCGAGCAAACTCAAGAACTCCGAGGTGAGCCACGCCCGCGCCCGCTGGCTGCTGCGGGCGGAACTGGACGGCTGCGACGAGTGCCGCCGGGAGGGGGACCGCGAGGCCCTGGCCGACCTGGCCACCGGCGGCGTGTTCGACTCGCTCCTCACCGGGTTCGTGCTGTCCCGCACCCAGCACTGGTACTCCCCGAGCAGGCCGGTCACGTACCCGGCCACGGTGTACCGCATCGCCCCCGTCGAGGAGCGCGACTTCTGGCGCCAGCCCACCCAGCACTGCATGCGGGTGTGCACGGTGCGGGGCTCGGAGGGCACCAGCGTGGACACCGTGCCCGCGCTCAAGGAGCTGCGGCTGATGTCGATGGACCACCGCCGGACCGTCCTGGACGACGTGATGGACGGGCTCGCCGAGACGGAGGGGTGAGCGCGCCGCCGACGCCGTGGGCCATGCTGGAACCATGAACGAGACCCTGGACGCCGTCGTCCTCGCCGGGGGCGCGGCCCGCCGCATGGGCGGCGCCGACAAGCCCGGGCTGTCCGTGGCCGGACGCACCCTGCTGGAGCGGGTCACCGACGCCGTCCGCGCCCACAACGCCGGGACGCGGGACGGGGGACGGGTGATCGTGGTCGGTCCGCCCCGCGAGAGCCCGCGCGCGCTCTACGTCCGCGAGGACCCGCCCGGCTCCGGCCCCGTGCCCGCGCTGCGCGCCGGACTGCCGCACGTGCGCACGCCCCGGTTCGCGCTGCTGGCCGCCGACCTGCCCCACCTGGAGCCCGGACACCTGGCCGCCCTGCGCGCCGCCGCCGACCAGGACGCCGACGGCGCGGGCGCGGTGTTCGCGGACTCGGCCGGACGCGAGCAGTGGCTCACCGGGGTGTGGCGCACCGGGACCGTGCGCGCCGCCCTCGCCGACTACCGGGGGCGCTCCCTGTACGGGCTGCTCGGCCCCCTCGCCCCCCGCGCGGTGGCCCTGGCCGACGACCTGGCCGTGGCCGACTGCGACACCCCCGACGACCTCGACCGGGCCCGCCGGATCCTGGAGCCGCCGACCGGCTGAGCGCCGCCCCGGGGTTGCGCGGGCTCGTCACGGTGGTCCATGATGTGCGCCATGACGATCAGGAAGGGCGGATCCCGCCCGGGCCGTTGAGCCCCACCGCGCCGACGTACGGGTCGGCCACCTCACTCCTCCGCTCCGTGGAGGACCGCGCCGTCTCCGTGCGCATGCGCGCCCTGGCGCTCCACGCCCGCGACCACGCGGGCACACCCCACCTCACCGGGATCCTCCGGCAGCTCGAAACCGCTGGTCACGGACGCCTCGCCGTGCACATGGCCGCGGCCGCGCGCGACACCGACACCCTGGCCCTGCATCTGGCCGGACCCGACCCCGAACTCCGCCGGGCCGCACTGCGCGCCCTTCGCGAGTCCTCCCTGCCCGACGAGGCCGTGCCGCCCGTTCTGGACGACGCGCCCACCGGTCTGCGCCGGGCCCTCTACCGCGCCCTGTACCACGCACGGCGCACCAGCCTCGCCGACTCCCTCCTGTCCCGCGTGCGCGCGGAGTACGGCGACGCCGAAGCCGCCGCCCTCCTGCCCGCGTGCTCACCCGAACGGGTCGCCGAAGACCTGCCCGGCCTCCGCCACGCCGTGCGTTCCTGGCGGCGGCTTGCCCGGCGCCACCCCGACGCCCTCCTGGACCTGCTCCGGGAGACGCACTCCCGGGGCGGCTGGACGTTCGAGCGCTTCACCGGCCTGAGGCGCGTCCTCCAGGCGCTCGACCCCGTCCGACCGGCCGGACTCGCCACCCTGCTCGGGGAACTCGGCGAGAAACGCCGCGACCTCACGCTCCTCGCACCCCGCACCCACCGGCTGCTCCACCGCGACGGCGACCAACGCCACTACTCCACCCGCTATCCCGCCGGGACCGGCGGCACCCGTGACATCCGCGGTCTGCTCAGGTACGCCAGGCACACCCCCGCGCAGGTCCTGCCCGTCCTGCGGGCCATGCCCCTGCCCGTGCGCACCGCCCACCTGGACCGGATCGCCCGGCGCGGGGACGGCCGCGGGGCGCTGCTCCTGCTGCCCTACCTCGACCTGCTTCCCCGAGACCGCGCCGAGGCCGAGGCCCGCCGCGCACTGGCGGAGACCACCGCCTTCCAGAGCCGCAGCACCCGCTACGGCGACCCCGACCAGGACTTGGACGCGATCGCCCACCTGCCCTACGGGGAGGCGGCAGGACCGCTGGAGGAGGCCGCCTCGGCCGGAGACCCCGCCCGCCGTGCGCGCGGCCTGGCCCGGTTGGTGGAGGCCACCGCCCGCACCGGCGACCCGGACCTGCTGGCCCGCGTGCTCGCCGAGCGGGCCGAGCGCTCCCGGGCCGAACGCGACCCGGTCCGCCGCTCCCTGCTGTGCGCCCTCTCGCGGGTCGCCCCCGCGCTGCTCGCACGGGCGTCCCTGCCCGCCCTGCACCGCGTGCTCGCCGACACCCTGGGCTCGCGCGACACCTCGGCCGACACCCGCCGGGCCCTGCGCGACCTGGCCGCAGCCCTGCTGCGCCACCCTCTGACCAGGCAGGACGCGGAGGCGGTGGACTGGGCGCTGGAGGCCTACGCCGGCCTGGTCGCGCGCTTCGGCGCGCGGGGGCTGGGCGAGCGGGGCCGTCCGCGCTCGCGCCCCCCGTGGTGGAGCGCGCCGGGCCGCCGGGCCGCCCGGATCGACCTGGACCCCGCCCTGGACCAAGTGCTGCCCCGGGGGCTGGAGCGGGAACTGTACCGGCGTCTGGCCCCGGCGCTCGACGACGCCCGCGCCCGGGGCGACCTCGGTCCCGCCGTCGCCCTGGCCCGCGAACTCGGCCGCCGCGTGCACGGGGTTCCGGAACTGCGCGAGCACCTGGCGGCCGCCCTCGGCCACGACGCGTCCGCTACGGGTTCCACAGACACCACGGACCCTTCTGGTATCGGGGGTGCCGTGGTTCCCACCGGAACCGGGAGTACCACCGGTCCCTCCAGCCTCCGGTACACCGGCGTCCCCACCACCGCGGAGGCCGCGGCCACCGCGCGCGAGGCGGCGCGGCTGTACCTGACCGGCCCCGGCGCCCGCGCCGACGCACGGGCGCTGTTCGACGCCGACCCCTCAACGGCCCGAGTTCCCCGGGTGTGGAGCCTCCTCGTCCGCCACGCCGAGCCGTCCGCGCTCCGCACCGCCTTCGACGCTGGCGGGCAGGGCCCCGCTCCCGACGCGGGCGCCTGGGTGCCCGACCTCGACCGGCGGACGGTCCGGGACTGGCCGGAGACACTGCGGGCCCGGGCCGCCGACCACCTGGCGGGGATCGCCGCCGACCCCTCCCAGGCGATCGACGACCGCGAGCGCGCCCTGCGGGGTCTGGGCGCGCTGCCCGGCGCGGCCGACCGGCTGGCCCCCTACCTCGACGGTCCCGACACGGTCCTGCGCGAGGCCGCCCTGAGCGCCCTCGGCCGCTGCGACGAGCTCGAACGCGCTCTGGGCCTGGTCCTGGCGCACGCCCACGGCCCCCGGTCCCGGGCCGCCGGTCCGGCGATGTCGCGCTGCGCGACGGGTGTCGCCCCCTCCCGCCTCGGTCCGGCGCTGTGCCGTGTCCTGGACGGTCCGGCCAAGGTCACCGTCCGCAAGACGGCCGCCCGGCTGCTGGAGCACCACCGCCCGCCCGGCGGGATCGAGCACCTCGCCCGTGTCCTGGACACCGGCGACGGACCGCACCGGGACGTGCGCGCGGCCGTGGCGGGCGCGCTCATGCGCGCCCTGGACCACCCCGCCGCGCTGCCCGCCCTGACCCGAGGCGCGCCCGGGTTCACGCCGGTGGAGATCCAGTTCGCCGTGTTGCGGGTCTCTCCGCTGACCTGTCCGCCGTCGCGGAGGAAGGGTGCCGCCCTGGTGGTGGCCTCGCTGCCGGAGCCCTCCCGCGACCACTGGCGGTTCCCCGGCTGGACCAGCCGCTGGGCGCCCTGGACCGACCACGACCCGGACGCGCTGGCCGAGGCCGTGTGCGACATGGACCGGGACGGCGAGCGGGCGGTCCGCGCCTTCGAACAGCTGCTCCTGGACGGACGCGGGACCGACCGGATCAGCGGGATGCTGGCCCGGCTCCTGAGGGCCGTTCCCGGACCCGGGCACGGGGTGCCCGCACGCGGGCCCCGCCGGGAGGCGGAGGACTCCGCCCACCGGAGGGTGAAGAGGCTGGTCGGGCTCCTCCAGAGCCGGATGTCGAAGGACGGGGAGCGGGATCCCGTGCTGGAGGAGCAGGCGGACGCTGTGCTCGGCATGCTCGGGATCCGGAGGGAGTACGCCCCCGAGGCGCTCCTCCTCGTCCAGCGCAGGCTCGCGACCGAGTGCGACGCCCCGGACGGCGCTCCCCGGGCGCGGCGGCTCGTGGACCTGCTCCTGGCCGGTGCCCACCTGCTGGCCCGGGGGCCCGTCGGCCGGTGGGAGCTGGACCGGCTCCTGACGCCGCTCCAGCCCTCCTACGGCGCGTCGGAGGTCGAACCGCGGACGCGGGAGGAGGTGGTGCGCCGCCTGTTCGCCGCGGCCTCGGCGACACGGGGCGCGCCGGGGGAGACGGCGGCCCTCCTGGGACTGCGCCTGGTGGAGCGGGCGGGCGCCGAGACCGGCTGGGCCGGGCCCTGGCCGCAGCTGCTCTCCCGCGCGGGCGACCTCGGCCATGAGAGGGTGCGCGACGCGGCCTGGCGGATGGTGGTGTAGCGGAGTCCTTCCGGGCGGGGCGGGCGCGGACCGCGCCCGCC
>NZ_QPFC01000624.1:0-9789 GCF_003427465.1 Nocardiopsis sp. TNDT3
CTTCGTCCGCGAACTCGTCGGCGCCGACATCCCCCAGGCCCGCAGCCACTTCGCCGCGCGCGCCCGACGGGAGGGCGGCCCGGTCCTCACCCGCGCCGCCCAGCTCTACCACTGCGCCGAGACCGGCGCGCGCCACGCCCGCGGTTCGCGCGGGCCCGGCCCGGACCCGGCCGAACTCCTGGCCCGCAGCGCCGAACGCGCGCGGCGGCGCTCGCCGCGCGCGGTCCGCTCCCTGCGGGCCCTGCGCGGGGCCTGGGGGTGGCTCATGGTGGCGGCGCTGCTCGTGGCGCCCCTGGCCGTCCCCGGTCTGGGCGCCGCGTTCCCCGTGCTGGCCGCCTCCTTCGTCCTGCTGTTCCAGCTGGCCCTGCTGGCCCGCTCCCGCACGGTCTCCTTCGCCTCGCTGCTGCGGATGGCCGCGTTCGGCGCGCTGCTGCTGTGGCCCCTGGCGCTCGCCGAGTCCGCCGTCACCGGGCTGCTGGGCGGCGACCCCTACGGCGTCCTCGGCTACACCTACGTCGCCGTGACCGTGGAGGAGGTCGGCAAGCTCCTCCCGCTGCTGCTCCTGGCCCTGGCGGCCCGCCGAAGGCTGCGCCGCCTGGCCGCGGTGGACTTCCTGCTGCTGGCCGCGGCCTCCGGGGCCGGGTTCCAGCTGGCCGAGCGCCTGCTCACGCAGGTGGCCCTCGGAGGGGCCGGCCCGTCCGCCGGGACCGACCTGTTCCTGCCCGGCGGCAGCACCGTCACCGACCCCGCGGGCACCGTGCTCGCGGTCTTCTCCGGTCACGCCGTCACCACCGGCCTGGTCGGCGCCGCGATCGGCCTGGCGGTCGTCGGCCGCCGCTACGGGGCCTGGCTGTGGCTGCTGCCGCCGGTCGCGCTGACCCTGGCGTTCCTGGAGCACCTGAACCTGAACGCGCGGCTGGCCAACGCCCAGCTGCACCCGGCCTCCGACCTCGTGCACGGCCTCCTCGGCGGAGGGGTGCTCACCCCGTGGCTGCTGGTGCTGCTGTTGCTCTGCGCGGTGGCCATGGACTACCGGATGATCGCGACCGCGGCCGAGTCCACGCCGCCGCTGCCCGGGCAGCCGCCGCTGGCCCGCCTGCGCCGCCGGGCGCGGGGGCGTTCGGTGGCCATGCGGGTCCGCGTGCCCGCCGACATCGCGCCGCTGTTCCGCCGGACGGCGCTGTCCTGGGTGGACCTGCCGATCACCCTGGCCACCACGGTGTCCACGATCGCCCACGAGCTGGCCGTCGCGGCCATCGCGGCGCGACGCGGCCCCTCGGTGCTCTGCGACACCTGGCGGTTCCTGCGCTGGCGGCGGGCGAACGCCATGGGCGAGGCCCGGTCGGCGGGGCGGCCCTGGCGCCACTACCCCTCACAGGAGGAACTGACCCGGCAGGCGCGCGAACTGGCGATGCGGCTGGGGCTGGCGGCCACCGGAGGGGTCACCGGGGCGATGGCGGCGATGGGCGCGGCGGCGGTGTTCGCCGCCACCGCGCCCGGCCCGGAAGCGACCGGTACGCCCGCCTACGCGTTCGTGGCCCTCGACCGGATCCAGGGGTGGCTGGGCGGCCTGACCGGTGTGGACGTGGTCTGGGCGGCCGTGGTGCTGGTCGCGGTGCTCACGCTGCTGCTGTCCGGGAACGGGGTGCCGCACGCGCACCCGCGGATGCGCGAGTTCCTGCGCGCGCCGACCGCGAACACCGGGGCGATCCTCGGCATGCTCGCGCCCGGCCAGGTGGGGTACGCGCTCCTGGGCTGGGCGGGGCTGCTGCTGCCCAGGCGCGTGAACCGGCTCCTCGTACGGTGACGGCCCCGGCCCCCCGGCCCTGGGTCCGTTCCCCCGGCCGCGCCGCTCACGTGTGCCCGCCCCGCCGGGAGACTCCGGCGGGCCGGGGCACCGGAAGCCCGCGTGGGTACGCGGGTGGGGCGGCCCCGGGGCCACGGGAGACAGGCCAGGGCCTCCGACGTCGTGGAGCCGGGCACGCGTCGTGAAGCGCTCGGGGAGGGCCCCGCCGCGGTCAGACCGCGGTGACGCCCCTCGGCGGCTCGAAGGCGCGCACGGGCGGCACTTCTCCGGTGAACGGTTCGACGCGCACGCGCACCAGCTGACCCGTGCACCCCTGGCTCAACGAGGACGTCCCCACGTCCTCCGTCAGCGCGTTCGGGTTCCCGTGCGCGCACGTCACGTCCTCCGACGAGGGGTCGTACCAGGCCCCCGTGGACAGCTGCACGACCCCCGGCCGCAGTGCGTCGCTCACCACCACGCCCGCCAGGCACGAGCCCGTGGCGCTGGACACCCGCACCACGTCCCCGTCAGCCACACCGCACGCCTGCGCCTCCTCAGGGCGCATCCGCAACGGCGCCCTTCCGCGCACCTTCTGCGACATGCTGTGCGCGCCCATGTCCTGCTGGCTGTGCAGCCTGCCGCTCGGCTGGTTCGCGATCAGCACCAGGGGGAACTCCCCGGACCGACCACCGGAGCCGTCCACCACGGGTGCCCCGACTCCGCAACCCGCTACCACTGACCCTCGGGCCCCAGCTCCGGAGGCCGTCGCCTCCGGTTCTCCGGCTCCGGCGTGGGTACCGGAACCCGCTACCACCGACCCTCGGGCCCCAGGCACCGAGTCCGTCGCCACGGACTCCCCGGCACCGGCCCCGAGCCCGGCCTGGGCGCCGGAACCGGTCACCACCGGTCCCGCCAGCCACACCGGATGCCCCGGGCAGTCCTCGTACCCGAACGACGCGATCGTCTCCGAGAACAGCTCGATCCGCCCGCTCGGCGTACGCAGGGCGTGGCCCTCCGGGTCGGCGCGGAACTCGCCCAGCAGCGCCTCGTCCTCCACCCGGCCGGGCATCTCCACCCGCCCGCGCTCCCAGAACTCCTCGAACTCCGGCACCTCCAGGCCCCGCCGCGCCACCAGCGACCGCCAGCGCCCGTACACCACGCGCATCCACTCGCCGCTCGTGCGCCCCTCGGTGAACTCCTCGCGCACCCCCAGCCTCTCGGCCAGGTCGGCGTAGGTGTCGTACTCGTCGCGCGCCTGCCCGTGCGGCGCCACCGCGCGCGGCATCGCCCGCACGCTCAGGTCGCCCTGGCTCGCGGCCATGTCGTCGCGCTCCAGCACCGTCGTGGCCGGCAGCACGATGTCGGCGTGCCGCGCCGTCGCGGTCCAGTGCGTCTCGTTCACCACCACCGTCTCCGGCCGCCCGAACGCCTCGGTCAACCGCCTCAGGTCCTGGTGGTGGTGGAAGGGGTTGCCCCCGGCCCAGTACACCAGCCGGATGTCCGGGTACCGCCTCTCCTCGCCGTCGTGGTCGTAGCGCCCGCCCGGCTCCAGCAGCATGTCGGCCACCCGCGCCACCGGGATGAACGAGTCCACCGCGTTGTTGCCCTGCGGCATCCTCGGCAGCCCCAGCGGCGTCGCGCCGCCCCCGTAGTTGCCCATGGACCCGTACCCGGACGCGAAACCGCCGCCCGGCAGCCCCACCTGCCCCAGGCAACACGCCAGCGCAAGTCCGGCCCACAACGGCTGCTCGCCGTACCGGGCCCGCTGCACCGACCACCCCACGTTGACCAGCGTGCGCCGCGCCGCCATCCGCCGCGCCAGAGACCGCAGCTCGTCGGCCGAGACCCCGCTGATCCGCTCGGCCCACTCCGGCGTCCGCGCGGTCCCGTCCGGGCCGCCCCGCTCGTCGCGCTCGCCCAGCACGTACGCGCGCAGCACGTCCGCGCCCACGGTGTAGCGGTCCAGGAAGGCGGTGTCGGCCAGGCCCTCGGTGAACAGCACGTGCATCAGCGCCAGCATCACCGCCGTGTCGGTCCCCGGGTTGAGGGAGACCCACTCGGCCTTGACGTCCTCGGGGGTGTCGTCCAGCAGCGGCGAGACCGACACGAACTCCACCCCGGCCCCGGACGCGTCGCGCATCGCCGGACCGGCGGTCTGGGCGGCGCGCCCGCCCGAGGAGGTCCACGTGTTGGACACCCGCAGCCCGCCGAAGCTCACCAGCAGCTCGGTGTGCTCGCGGATCCGCGTCCACGACGGGGCCCGGTGCAGCAGCCGGTTCGCCGCCGGGACGCCGATGATCCGCGGGAAGAGGACCTCCACCGCGCCGTGGCTGTAGGTGGTGCGCGAGCGCGTGTACCCGCCGATCACGTTGAGGAACCGGTGCAGCTGGCTCTGCGCGTGGTGGATCCGCCCCGCGCTGCCCCAGCCGTACGAACCGCCGTAGATCGCCGCGTTCCCGTACGCGCCGCGCACCCGGTCCAGCTCACCGGCGAGCAGGTCCAGCGCCGTGGACCACTCCACCTCGACGTAGGCGTCGTCCGGGTCACCCCGGAGCGGGTCCGGGCCGGGTCCGTTCTCCAGCCAGCGCCGCCGCACCGCCGGACGCGCCACCCGCGAGGCGTGGTGCTGGGCGGCGGGGGTGTTGGCGATCACCGGGGACGGCGCCGGGTCGTCCGGGTCGGGGAGGGTTCCGACCACCCGGCCGTCCTCGACGACCACCCGGTAACTGCCCCAGTGGGCGCTGGTCGGATACGACGACGTGCCGGACATGCTCGTTTCCCCCCTGGAATTCCCCTGCGCCCCACCAGGGGCCCGGACTCACTCTATGCACCGCACGGTGCGATGATGGGCGGCGCGGTCCCGCCCGGCGGAGGCGGCCGACCCGGCCGGACGGCCGGCGCCGCGACCGCGCTCCCGCGCGGCCGACCGGTGCGGACCGCGCGCAGGCGGACGAGTGGAGCAGGGGGACGGACGGCGATGGGCGAACTCAGGTCGCGGCGGTCGGTACTCGCGGTGCCGGGGTCCAACCCCCGGTTCGTGGACAAGGCGCGGGAACTGGACGCGGACGCCTTCTTCCTCGACCTGGAGGACGCGGTCGCGCCCCTGGAGAAGGACTCCGCCCGCCACGCCGTCGTCCGGGCGCTCAACGACGGCGGCTGGGGCGGCAAGGTGCGGTCCGTCCGCGTGAACGACGTCACCACCGGGTGGGCCTACCGCGACGTCGTCACCGTCGTCGAGGGAGCCGGGGCCGAACTCGACGCCCTGGTCCTGCCCAAGGTCACCTCGGCCCGCGACGTCCAGTGGCTCGACACCCTCCTCACCCAGATCGAGCGCGCCGTCGGGCTGGAGGTCGGCCGGATCGGCATCGAGGCGCAGATCGAGGACGCCCGCGGCCTGGTGGCCGTGGACGGGATCGCCGCGGCCTCGCCCCGCCTGGAGAGCCTCGTCTACGGGCCCGCCGACTTCATGGCCTCCATCAACATGAAGAGCCTGGTCGTCGGCGAGCAGCCGCCCGGCTACGACACCGGCGACGCCTACCACTACGTGCTCATGCGCATCCTCACGGCCGCCCGCGCCCACGGGCTCCAGGCCATCGACGGCCCCTACCTCCAGATCCGGGACGTGGACGCGTTCCGCCGCTCCGCCGGGCGCACGGCCGCCCTCGGCTTCGACGGCAAGTGGGTCCTGCACCCGCTCCAGGTGGAGGCCGCCAATGAGGTGTTCGCGCCCTCCCAGGAGGACTACGACCACGCCGAGCTGATCCTGGACGCCTACGCCCACGCCACCACCGTGGACCGGCGCGGCGCCGTCATGCTCGGCGAGGAGATGCTCGACGAGGCCTCCCGCAAGATGGCGCTCGTGGTCGCGGGCAAGGGGCGCGCGGCCGGGATGGCCCGGACCCGCGCGTTCGACCCGGGGGCCTGAACCCGGACCCCGGCGGAGGGCGGGCGGGCCCCGTGCGGGCCCGCCCGGTCCGCGCGGGCCCTGACCGGCGCGGAGTCTGACACGCGCCCCACCCCGCTCTTACCGCGCTCTCACCCTCATACGGAACCATGGGCGCCATGGAAGCCACCGCCACGGTTCTGGTCGCCGACGACGACCGCGCGATCAGGGACTCACTGGAACGCGCGCTCCAACTGGAGGGCTACAGGGTCAGGACGGTACCGGACGGGGTCCAGGCACTCGCCGCCGTGCACGCCGACCCCGTCGACCTGCTCGTCCTCGACGTGATGATGCCGGGAGTGGACGGGCTCGGGGTGGCCCGCGTGCTGCGCGCCGAGCGCGACCGCACGCCCATCCTCATGCTCACCGCGCGCGTGGAGACGCCGGACCGTGTGGCGGGGCTCGACGCGGGGGCCGACGACTACCTCGCCAAGCCCTTCGAGCTGGAGGAACTCCTCGCCCGGCTGCGCGCACTGCTGCGCCGGGCCGCGCCCTTTCCCGAGGATGCCTCGGAACAGGGACCGCTGCGCGTCGGCGAGCTGTCCCTGGACCCGGCCTCCCGCCGGGTCTGGCGCGGCGACCGCGAGGTCGAGCTGTCCAAGACCGAGTTCGACCTGCTCGAACTCCTGGTGCGCAACGCCGGGATCGTCCTGGACCACTCCACCATCTACGACCGCATCTGGGGCTACGACTTCGGCCCCGAGTCCAAGAACCTCGCCGTCTACATCAGCTACCTGCGCCGCAAGCTGGAGGACGGCGGTCCGCCGCTGATCCAGACCGTGCGCGGGGTCGGCTACACGCTCCGGCCGCAGGGTTGAGCCCCGTGCGACCCGACGACGGCACCCCGCGGGAACCCGGACACGGCGTTCCGCACGGCCCTGGAGCCTCGCCCGCATCCGACGCCCCGCACGGCCCCGGTACCCCGCACGGCTCTGGCGCCGCGTCCGGTCTCAGGGCCCTCGTGTCCGCCGCGCGCACCGCCGTCCCGAGGTGGCGCCGGACACTGCTCCAACCGGGCGACTGGCGGCTGGGCACCCGCTTCGCGGTGATCTTCGCGCTGGTCGCCACCGTCGTCATCGCCCTGGTCGGCACCCTCGCCTACACCACCGCCGCCGCGCTCATCCGCTCCGACGCCCGCACCGAGTTCGAGAGCACCGTCACCGCCCTGTCCGACCAGCTCGTCGACTACCACCAGCAGGGGCGGGGCGGCTCCGCCGGTCCCGGACCGTTCCTGCCCAGCGACAAGTTCCAGCTCCAGCTCCTCGAACCCGACGGCAGCAGGACGGTCAACATCGCCGACCCGTCCGAGATCATCCTGTTCGCACCGTCGCAGAGGGACCTGGAGGTCGCCGAGGAGGCCCGGCCCGGCATCGTCGACATGCGCGAGCAGGCCATCGGCGGGCAGGAGTACCGGCTGGCCACGGTCTCCCTCGGCGACGGCGCCGGGGCCCTCCAGCTCCTCCAGCGCCTGTCCCCGACCGAGCTGATGATCGACCGGCTGGCCACGCAGATCCTGTGGGTGGGCCTGTTCGTCGCCCTGTGCGCGGCCGCCGCGGGCTGGCTGGTGGGCCACCGCACCACCGGCCGCCTGGTGCGCCTCACCGAGGCGGCCGAGTACGTCAGCTCCACCGGGCGGCTCGACCCCGTGGACCCCGGCCGGAGCGGCGAGAGCCGCGAGGAGGACGTCGGCCGCGACGAGGTCGGCCGCCTCACCAGCGCGTTCAACGCCATGCTCGCCCGGCTGGCCCGTTCCAAGGACGAGCAGCGCCGCCTCGTCCAGGACGCCGCGCACGAACTCCGCACCCCGCTGACCAGCCTGTACACCAACGTGCAGGTGCTCGACAGGGTGGACCGGCTCAGCCCGGAGGCGCGCGCCGGCCTCATCGAGGACCTGCGCGGCGAGACCCGCGAACTCACCGCCCTGGTCAACGAACTGGTCGGCCTGGCCACCGGCGACCACGAGGACGAGCAGATGAGCGCCGTCCCCCTCGCCGGGATCGCCGAGAAGGTCGCCAAGCGCACCCGTCGCCGCACCGGCCGCGACATCGTCGTGGACGCCGACGACAGCGTCGTGTGGGGACGCCCCGGCTCCCTGGAGCGCGCCGTCTCCAACCCGGTCGAGAACTCCGCCAAGTTCGACCCCGAGGGCACCGCGCCCATCGAGATCCGCGTGCGCGCTGGGACGGTGGAGGTCCTGGACCGGGGGCCCGGCATCGACCCGGCCGAACTCGACCACGTCTTCGAGCGCTTCTACAGGGCCGCCGTCGCCCGCGGCCTGCCCGGTTCGGGGCTCGGCCTGTCCATGGTCAGGGAGATCGCGCAGGCGCACGGGGGCAGGGTGTTCGCCCGCAACAGGGAGGGCGGCGGCGCCGCCATCGGCTTCCACCTGCCGCTGTTCACACCGCCGCGGGACGGGGAGCAGAAGGCGCGCGGGTGAGGATCCAGCGCTCACGCGGACGCCGCGTCGGAACCGCCGGTCACCGCCCGCTGCGCGTCGCACCGGCTCCGGCGCCGGCCCCCGCACCGGCGGACGCCTCGCGGTAGATCCGCTCGAACCGCTCCAGCGAGTCCTCCAGCCGGTGCAGCTCCGCCATGTCGCGGCTGCGCGCGCCCATCCCGAGCCGTCGGCCCTCGTCGGCGACCACCGACTCCACGCGTGCGGCCAGCGCCCCCGGGCTGCCGGGCGGGTACAGGTACCCGTTGCCGCCCTCCTCCACCAGGTGCGGCAGCGCCATGGCGTCCGCCGCCACCACCGGCAGGCCGCTCGCCATCGCCTCCAGGGTGGCGATGCTCTGGAGTTCGGCGGTCCCGGCGATGGCCCACACGTCAGCGCACCGGTACACGTCGGGCAGGTCGGCGTGCGGCACGAAGCCCAGGAACACCACCCGGTCGGCCGCGCCGACCTCCGCCGCTAGCTCCTCCAGCCGCGCCCGGTGCGCGCCGTGCCCGGCCAGCACGAGCTGCACCCCGTCGGTCAGGGCCACCGCGCGCACGAGTTCGTCCACGCGCTTCTCCTCGTCCAGCCGCCCCACGAACAGCACCGTCCTGCGGTCCGGCACGCCCAGCCGGGCGCGCAGCCGCCGCCGGGTGGCCGCGCCGCCGTCCAGCGGGCTGAACCGGTCCAGGTCGATCCCGCACGAGACCGGTTCGACCGGCCGGGTGAACCCCTGGTCGACCAGCAGCCGCGCCGCCGCCGGGGTGGGCGTGGTCACGTGCTCGGCCCGGGACAGCACCGCGCCCAGGTCCCACCAGGCCAGCCGGGCCGCGTGCGGGCGCAGCGGCGCGGGCACGTGCACGTAGTCGAAGAGGTTCTCCGGCATGAAGTGGTTGGTGGCGACCACGGGCACGCCTCGGGCGTGCGCGGCGGCGGCCAGCATCCGGCCGACGAGGAAGTGGTTCTGGATGTGGACGGCGTCCGGCCGCACCCGGTCCAGGAGCCGGTCCAGGTGGCCGCGCACGCCCAGCGGGACCGCGAGCCGCACGCTGTCGTGGACCAGGGAGGACACCGAGCGCAGCCGGTGCTCGACCACCCCGCCGCGTTCCGCCGTGTACGGGGCGCCCTCGGGGGAGGGGCACACCACGTGGACCCGCGCTCCGCGCGCGGCCAGACCGCGGGCGAGGCGGGCGGTGAAGTACGCGGCGCCGTTCACGTCGGGGGGATAGGTGTCGGTACCGATCAGGACCCGGGTGCGGCGAGTCGCGCCGACGGCGGGCCGGGGCGGTGCCGCCACCGCGGGGGAGGCGAAGGACGTGGACATGACCTGATCTCCTTTGTCGGGTCGCCGCGTACGCCCGAGTGTGGGTCACCCGCGTTGACCCCCGCCGACCTCTCGGTGGCCGCCGGGCGACCGCTCGGTGGCACGCGGCGCGGGGGAGGGAACCCCCGCGCCCCTTCCGCCTACCCACAAGTCCGGCCGCGCCGACAGACAACGGACCGCGGCTCGCGTGCCCCGGACCCGCTCCGCCGCGCACACGCCGCGCGGCCCCGATCCGCCGCGCCTTCGGTCCGTGACCGTCCCGCCCGCCGCCGGGCACACGACGGGCGGCCCCGGACCCGAGG
>NZ_QPFC01000625.1:0-2295 GCF_003427465.1 Nocardiopsis sp. TNDT3
GGCACCCCGGACACGGGGAGCCTCCGCGGTCGGGCGCGCTCCCCGGTCCCGGAGCCGTTCCGGGGGGCGTCCGGCACACGGAAACCGGGCCCGGGCGACTCCGCCCGGCCCGACGTGCCGCAATCCGTACCACTTCGCGCAGAACCGTCATGGTCTGTCGCGCCTCATCCGTATCCGTCCCACAGGAAGGACGTCCGTGCAGCGCGTCTGCTTCATCCTCAAGGTCCGCCGGGAACGCCTCGCCGAGTACCGGGAACGGCACGCCGAGGTGTGGCCGGAGATGCGCGAGGCCCTCAGCGCCACCGGCTGGCACAACTACTCGCTGTTCTGCACCGAGGAGGGCATGGTCGTCGGCTACCTGGAGACCGAGGACTTCGAGGCCGCCCGCGCCGCGATGGCCGAAACCGACGTCAACGCCCGCTGGCAGGCCGAGATGGCGCCGTTCTTCGAGGGCCTGCCCGGCCGTCCCGACGAGGGCATGGTGCCGCTGACCGAGGTCTTCCACCTCGCCTGACGGGGAGGGGCCCGGTGCCGGGCCCCTCCCTCCGGGCGTTCGGGGTCACTCGGCGGGCAGGTCCACGCGGATCTCCCCGCCCAGCGACGCGCCGCCCTCCAGCTCCAGGTCGTCGCCGCTCCAGAACCGCCCCGGGTCGTAGTACCCGGGCAGGCGCCCCGAGGGCAGCAGGCCCATGGCCTCGTAGGTCAGGGCGATCACCTCGGCGCAGTAGGCGGTCTCCAGCGCGCGCTCGCGCGCGTCCCTCCCGAAGGGCAGCTTGCGCAGGGGCAGGCGTCCGCGCGCCCAGCGGGCGGCCATCTGGGTGGTGGAGGGGAAGGGGGTGCCGTTGAGCCGGGCGACCGTGCGCAGGGCGGCGTCCTCCATCGCGCCGTCCGCCAGGGGGTCGAGCTGGCGCAGCCAGCCGCGCTGGCCGTACTTGCGGCCCCACACCAGGACGGCGTCGCGCAGGTCGTGCAGCTGTACGCCGCGCTGGTGCCTGCCGGTCCACACGTCGGGCAGGGACCGGCCGAGTTCGGCGTGCCACATCAGCGGCGGCAGGTCCTCGACCACGATGGACATGCCGACGTGGTTGACCGGGCTGTTCGTGGTGATCTGGATGGCGCGGTCGGCCGCGCTCGTGCCGCGGAAGACCCAGACGTCACCGGTCCGGGTGAGCTCCAGCGCCTCGTTCAGGGACATGCTCGTGTCTGCCACACCCACTAGCCTAGGGAACATGCGTTGGTGGAAGGCCCTTGGAGTGGCCGCTTTCGTGGGCGTCGCGGCGACCGGCGCGGTGATCGCGCGGGACCAGCGGCAGCGCCGTGCCTACACCCCCGAACAGGTCAGGGACCGGTTGCGTGAGCGCGCCGCCCAGGCCGGGGCCGCCGGGACGGACGAGGCGGCCGGAACGGCCGTGGAGCCGGGGGAGGACCTCGGGGTGCCCGTGTGGCGCCGTCGGCTGTCCGGGCTGGCCGCCGGGGTGCGGCGTTCCGCGGCGGCGGCCCTGGGGCTGGTGAGGGGCCGCGTCGACCGTTCGGTCTGAGGCGGCCCGGCGGGGGAGGACCGGCGTCGAGCCTCCCCCCGCGGCGGGCTGGGAAAGCGTGTGGCCGGTGTGTCCCGTGTGTCGTCAGAGCGCGGCGGCCGGTCGGTCCGGGTCGGCCAGGCGGGAGACGCCGGGAACGGCCAGCGGCACGAGCGTGGTCACCAGCCCGGCCACGGCCGCGCCGACCAGCACGGGGCGCGGCCCCACGGTTTGGGCCAGGGCCCCGGCCAGCGCGTACCCGGCCGGTTCCAGCGCGAAGCTGCCCACCTCGTCGACGCTGATCACCACGCTGAGCAGGTCCTGGGGGATCGCCCGTTGCAGGGCGGTGTGCCAGTACACGCCCAGGAGCATATGAAGCCCGTGCCGGTGGCGGCGTAGCCGGTCAGCAGCAGCCAGGCGGGCACGCCACACCGCGCGCGCCCAGGACCAGGCCCAGGAGCAGCGGTCCGTGTCCGGCCAGCACCAGGCCGACCACGGCCACGGGCAGCATCGCCGAGCCGAGTTCGCCGGAGCCCCCGCCCGCGAGGAGGAGGCCGAACCCCCGGTGGCGCAGGGTCGGGTGCAGCGCACGCGTACCCATCGGGGCCTCCTTGTGACAAAGCCCCCAGTGTGCCGGTGGCCCCCGTGTCCCGGCGAGTGGTTTTCCGGCGGACGCGGGACGGTGACGGTGTTCTTCGCGGCCTCTCCGGCGGCGGAGGAGCCGGGTGTTCCCGCGTGTTGCGCGGGTAGGGGGGCGTGTTCCAGGGCGGGGGGAGCG
>NZ_QPFC01000626.1:0-3616 GCF_003427465.1 Nocardiopsis sp. TNDT3
CCCCCGGGGGCCGGGCCCGCCACCGGGGTCAGTCCTTGAGCAGACCCGGCGCGATGACCTCCTCGACCAGGGCGCGGCGCACCTCGTCGGCGTCGCCCGTGTGCCCCAGGTGGCCCGTGGCGGCGCGCAGCTGCGCGCGGACCGCGTCCACCACGGCGTCGCTGCGCAGCACCTCGGCGACGGGGGCCGCCTCGACGGCCTCCTTCCACCCGCGCAGGGTGTCCAGCCGACCGCGGTCGACGGCTTCGCGGGTGATGTGGAACAGGGCGTCGATGTTGCGCTGGTAGGCGTCGGCGTCGGTGAGGTCGACGTCGATGACCTCCACCGGCCGGTTGCCGCCGCCCTCGTCGGGGCGCAGGTGGTAGACCTTCCAGAGGCGGCCGTTGGTGAGGATCACCCACTCGGCGCCCTCCTCGACGGCCAGGCGCCGGGACACCTGGATGTTGCGCTGGTCGAGCTCCTGGCCGACCCGGCGCACCTCCACCGGCGCGAACAGCTTGCCGTCCAGCACGATCGCGTAGTCGATCGAGTCCCCGCTGGTCCGGTACTGGGTGGTCATGTCCTGGTACTTGCTGAAGTTCAGGCCGACGCTGAAGAAGTCGGCGACGAGCATGCGGGTGTCGCCGTCGTTGGCGTCGCGCTCCAGCAGGTCGGACAGCGGCCCGGAGAGGCGGTCGACCGCCGCCGCGACCCGACCCCGGACCGAGGTCTCCCAGCTCAGGGTGGTGCTGGTGAACTCACCCGTCCTGGTCATGACCTGGGTGTCTTCAGCGTCCATGAACGTCCGTTCCCGTGTGTGTCGAGGAAGCCCCGCCGCGCGGCCTTCGCCGGGACCGGAGGAGCGGGTTGCAGGGGGGAGGAATCCGGCCACGATGCTACAACTCGCGCCGCTGACCGGGCACCTCCGGGACTCCGGGAGGAGGGCGGGCGCTCCCTCCGTTCCGCGGGGGTGGAACGGATGGGACGGAAGGAACGACGGACATGTCGCGGTACTAGACTGGCGCGGCTCTCGAACCCCCCTGTAGAACAGGAAAACGTTGGCTTCCCGCTGCCCCTACGCCGAACTCCACGCCCCCGAGTTCCACGCCGACCCGCACGACGTCTACGCGCGGATGACCAAGGAACACGGCTCCGTCTTCCCCGCCGAGATCTCCCCAGGGATCAGCGCCTGGGTGGTCGCCGACTACGCCCTCATCACGGCCTGGTGCAGGGACAGCCGCACCTTCCGGCGCGACTCCCGGCTCTGGCTCGACTGGTCCGAGGGGCGCGTCCCCGACGACGCCCCCGTGGCCGCGATGATGGCCTACCGCCCCAACCTGCTCTTCGCCGACGACGACGCCCACGCCCGCCTCAAGCGGTCGGTGGTCGACTCCCTGGGCCGAGTGCCCGAGAGCCGTGTCGGCGAGAGCACCCGCCGCCACGCCGACAGCCTCATCGACGCCTTCGTCGAACGCGGCAGCGCGGAGCTGGTGTCCGAGTACGCCCGCCTGCTGCCGCTGCTGGTGCTCTGCGACCTGTTCGGCTTCTCGCGCGAGGTCGGCGAGCGCGTCCTGACCTCGCTCGTGGACCTGTGGGACGGCAACGACGTCGTGCGCGCCAACGCCGAGTACGAGCGCGCCCTGTCCGACGCCATCTCGCACAAGCACGCGTCGCCGGGGGAGGACATCACCACCTGGCTGCTCCAGCACCGGGCGGGGCTCACCGACGAGGAGATGCTGCACCAGCTCGTCGTGACCATCGGCGCCGGCGCCGAGCCGACCGCCAACCTCATCGCGGCCGCCACGCACACGATCCTCACCGACCCCGAGGTGAGCCGGGCCCTCAACGGCGCCCTCGTCGGGATCGACGAGGTGGTCGAGCAGGTCCTGTGGCGCGAGCCGCCCATCACCAACTACCCGGTCCTCTACCCGGTGCGCGACGTGGAGATCAGCGGCGGACGGGTCATCCGCAAGGGCGAGCCCATCCTCCTCGGCTACGCCGCGGCCCACAGCGCGATGGCCGAGAACGGACCCGACATCGAGCACGTCACCCGCGCCCACCTGGCCTTCGGGGTCGGTCCGCACCGCTGCCCGGCCCACGGGTTCGCCCAGGCCATGGCCCAGGTCGGCGTGGAGGTCCTCACCAGGCGCCTGCGCGGCCTGCGCGTGACCGACCCGGCCCCGCGCTGGCGCGTCTCCCCGTTCGCGCGGGCCCTGGCCGAACTCCCCGTGGAATTTCCGCCCGACTCCCCGAAGGGAACACCGCCATGGCAGCAGACATCCCCGTCCTCCACCCCTACGACCTCCACCGACAGACAGCCGGACTCCGCGACCGCGGCCCCGTCGTCGAGGTTGAGATCACTGGTGGCGTGGTTGTTCGGGCGCTGACCGGCCACGACGTCATCATGGAGGCCCTCGCCCACCCCGGCGTGCGCAAGGAGGCGCGGCACTGGCGGGCGTGGGCGCAGGGCGAGATCCCCATGGACTGGCCGCTGATCTCCTGGGTGGCCCCGGACAACATGCTCACCGCGGACGGCGACCGCCACCGGCGCCTGCGGACCCTGGTCTCACAGGCGTTCACCCCGCGCCGGGTGGAGGAGCTGCGCCCGAGGATCACCGAGATCACCGCCGAACTGCTCGACGGCCTCGCCGCCGCCGGGCCGGGACCGGTGGACCTCAAGGCGGCGCTGTCGCTGCCGCTGCCCATGACGGTCATCTCCGAGCTGTTCGGGGTCGGGGCGGAGCACCGCGGCACCCTCCACACCCTGATGCACCGGGTCTTCGACGCGACCACCACCCCGGAGGTGGCGGCACGGACCAACGCCGACATGCAGGCCTTCCTGGCGGAGCTGGCCGAGCGCAAGTCCCGTGAGCCGGGCGACGACCTCACCAGCGCGCTGCTCCAGGCGCGGGCGGAGGGCGACGAGCGGCTCTCCCACACCGAACTGGTGTGGACGCTGATCCTCATGATCGGCGCGGGCTACGAGACCACGATGAACCTCATCACCAACGCCGTGCACGCGCTGCTCACCCACCGGGACCAGCTGGAGCTGGTGCGGTCCGGCGGCGCCTCCTGGGCCGACGCGGTCGAGGAGACCCTGCGCTGGGACGCCAGCATCCAGTACCTGCCGCTGCGCTACACGGCCGAGGACGTCACCCTGGCGGGCACGCGCGTGCCCGCGGGGGAGGCGCTGCTCATGGGCTTCGGCGCGGCGGGGCGCGACCCGGGGCGCCACGGCGAGGACGCGCACGCCTTCGACCCGCGGAGGGAGCAGCGGGGGCACCTGGCCTTCTCGCACGGTCCGCACTTCTGCCTGGGCGCGGGGCTGGCCCGGCTGGAGGGCGTGACCGCGCTGGAGGCGCTCTTCACGCGCTTCCCGGACCTGCGCCTGGCCGAGGGGGCGGAGGTGGAGCAGGCCCCGTCCATCGTGGCGAGCGGTCGGGCCGCGCTCCCCGTCGTCTGGGGCTGAGTCCGTCCGGCCCGGGGAGCGGTCGCGGCCCCGGGCCGGGTACGGCTCCCGGCTTGGGTGTGCTCCCCGGTTCGTGGGCGGTCCCAGGACCCGTGCGGCCTCCGGGACGGACGTGGTCCCCGGGGTCGGTTGGGGTTCCGGATCGGGGCCGGAAGCGGGTTCCGGCCC
>NZ_QPFC01000627.1:0-9078 GCF_003427465.1 Nocardiopsis sp. TNDT3
GGGGGGAGGAGGACGGGCCGGTCGGGTGGGACTTCCGCCCGGGGGTCCGGAGGGCCCTGCTGTCGCTGGGCGGCCGGGTCTCCGACATCCGCCGGGTGCTGGGCCTGGCGGCGGAGCGCCTGCGCCGGGTGGACCCCTGGTTCGACGCCCTGCGCCTGATGCTGCGGGGCGGGAACGACGACTTCCCGAAAAGGACGCGGCTGTCCCACCACTGGGCGAATTCCATGCTCCCGGCGGTGGAGAGCGCGGCCCTCACCCGACGTTATGCCGCGCCCATCAGGGAATACGCCGATATCTCCGGGACGGGTGCGACCCGCGGTGCGGAAGAAACGCATGAGGCGGGTACGCCGTCGCCCGCTGGTCTAGTATTACCGAAGGTTTCCGGATCTGCGCGTGTGGGCGGGAACAACGGCTGGAAGGCGCGGAACAGAGCACCCTTTTCTGAACGGTCGGGGAAAGAAACTCATATGGCCACAAAACTGTCAAATGAGGATATGATGCAAGAATCTGGCGGCCAGTCCAGCGGTCGTACGTCCCGATCGTCCATGAGTGGCCGACCGCTCAACGCGGTCTGGGTCCAGGTTCCGCGCCGCAACAGCGCCTTCACCGGCCGGGAGGAACTCCTCTCCGCGCTGAGGGGACAGCTCCTGAAGGGGCGGCGCCAGGTCATCACCGCCCTCAACGGGATGTCGGGGGTCGGCAAGACCGAGCTCGCCAAGGAGTACCTGTACCGGTACGCGTCCGACTACGACCTCATCTGCTGGATCCCCGCGGCCCACAGCAACCAGCTGAGGGAGAGCTTCTCCGTCCTCGCGTCCAGGCTCAGGCTGGACAGCGCGGGCGCGGGCAGCGGACACGTCCTGGAGAACGTCCTGGAGGCACTGCGCCAGGGCGTGGACTATCCGCGCTGGCTCCTCGTCTTCGACAACGCGCAGGCCCGGTCCGAACTGGATCAGTATCTTCCTGTCGGGGGCGAGGGCCACGTGATCATCACTTCTCGGGACTCCAGCTGGACGGTGCGGGGCGGCGACGCCTACCTCTCCGTCCGCGAGTTCGACCGGGCGGAGAGCATCGAGCTGCTGAAACGGCGCGGACCCGCGTCGCTGACCACCGAGGAGGCCGACCAGCTGGCGCACGAGCTGGGCGACCTGCCGCTGGCCCTCAACCAGGCCGCCGTGTGGCTGCACGAGAGCGGGATGGCCACCGAGGAGTACCTGCGCCAGTTCGCCGAGAAGAGCCAGGAGATGCTCGACCTCCTGCGCCCGGTGGACAGCGCCTACCCGGTGGCCGTCGCCGCCGCCTGGAACGTGTCCCTGGACCGGCTGGCCACCACCAACCCGGCGGCGCTCCAGCTGCTCCAGCTCTGCTCCTTCATGTCGACGGCGCCCATCCCCCGGACGCTGTTCAACTTCGCCCGGGGCATCGAGGGTCCCGCGGAGCTGCGCGGCGCCCTGGAGGACCCGGCCAGGCTCGGCATGGCGATCCGCGACATCGGGCGCAACAGCCTCGCCCACATCGACCACCAGCGCAACACGGTCTCCCTGCACCGGCTGGTGCAGCGCGCCGTCCAGGCGCCGATGAGCGACGAGGAGCGCGAGGAGATGCGCCACTGCGCCCACCAGCTGCTGGGCCGCAACGACCTCCAAGTGGTGGCCGTGGACGCCTCCGAGCGCTACACCGAGCTGCTGCCGCACGTGTGGGCCTCCGAACTGTGGAACTGCACCGACCCCTGGGCGCGCAACCTGGTGGTGCAGATGTGCCGGGTCGCCGTGCTGCGCCAGGAGTTCGACGAGGCCCGCCGCCTGGGCGAGACCGCCCACGAGTGGTGGCGCCTGCAACTGGGCGAGAACCACCCCTCCACCCTGGGCATGGCGATCCAGATCTCCACGGCGATGCGCGGGCAGGGGTACCTGGAGCAGGCCCTCGCGCTGTGCGAGGCCACCCTGGGCACCCTGCGCGAGACGCAGAACCCCGGGGACTCCGAGACCCTGGAGGCGGAGATCGAGTACATCCGCACCCTGCGCTTCCTGGGCCGGTTCCGCGACTCGCTGACGGCCGCGGCCGACGCCTACCACCGCCGGGTGCGCCTCTTCGGCGAGGACGACCCGCACACCCTGGTCACCGCCCACTTCCGCGCCTTCAACCTCCTGCTCAGCGGCGACCCGGAGTCGGCCGCCGACCAGTACCGCGACACGCTGGCCCGTCTGGAGGCCGTCTTCGGCCCGGACCACCCGCGCACCCTGGGCACCAACAACGGCTACGCCGAGGCCCTGATGGAGAAGGGCCGCTACCGGGAGGCCGAGGAGATCCAGGCCCACCAGGTCGAGCGGGCCATCGGCCTGATCGGGGAGGACGACAACCGCGTCCTGCGCAACCAGCGGACGCTGGCCGTCATGCGCCGGCGCGTCGGCCACCATCGGGAGGCGCTCGCCCTGTCGGAGCGCGCCTGGCAGCGCTTCCGGGTCAAGCACGGCGTGGACGACAACGAGACCATGTACGCCGCTCTGGTGCACTCCATGTCCCTGAGCGCGGTCAACCAGCACGACGAGGCGCTGGAGCTGGCCCAGACCACGGGGGAGCGCTACGTCAAGCTCCTGGGCGAACGCCACCCCTACGTGGGCGCGGCGGACGTCAACCGGGCGATCATCCTGCGCCGCCTGGGCAGGGCGGCCGAGGCCCGCCAGCTGGACGAGCGCTCCCTGGAGCTGTTCCTGGACCGGCTCGGCGCCCACCACCCCAGCACCCTGGCCTGCCTGGTGAACCTGGCCAACGACCACTTCCTCATGGGCGACGTGGCCGGTGCCCGGGAACGGGACGAGGAGGCGCTGCGCGGCTGCGAGGAGGCGCTGGGGGCCCCGCATCCGCTGGCCCTGCTGGCCCGCCGCAACCTGCTCGTGGACCGCAGGGCCCAGGGCGAGGACGTCGAGGCCGAGTTCGTCGCCGTGGAGGACGGCTACCGCGAGGTGATGGGGTCGGACCACCCCGCCACGCTCAGCCTCCGCAGGACCGTGCGGGGGGACGCCGACATCTACCTCGCCCAGATGTGACCGGTCGCGGTCCGGGGCCGCGCTCCCCGGGCCGACCGCGGCGTTCAGCGGCGCCCGGCGAGCCGGAGCAGCGCGGCCCACTGGTGCGCGGGCAGGGCGAGCGCCGCGCGGTCGGGGTGCGTGGAGTCGCGCAGGCCGACCGTCCGCGGCGCGCCCAGGACGGCCTCGACGCAGTCGCCGTTGCCGCCACCGCTGTAGCTCGACTTCCGCCACCGACCGGGTTCGTGTCCCAGCCCTCTCACGGGCACTCCCGTCCGCTCTGTCCCCGCTGGTTGTCGCTACGCACGCGGCGGCCTCGATTCTCCCAGTTCCACCATTGGTCGCTCCTGTTTCCCGAGCAGTTCTGAAAGTGCGATCGGGTCCGACTCCGGTTCAGTTATGTATTCGGTTGGTCACAGGCGCCGACTTGTACATGCCCACTGGAGTGGTGTTCATGTTGTCCGGGCGCGGCCGTTCTCCGGATGGCCCGGAAAAAGACGCGAATGATATGCCGGGAAGCGGTTCCACTTCGGTTTCGCGGGCGCCGGGACCGTGCTGTGCCCGCCGGGGCGCCGCCGCCGCGGGCCCTTCCCGGACCAGCGCGCGCAAAGCCCGTGCCCGCGGGCTTTGCGGGCCCGGCTCCGCCCGGAGGGCGGGAGCGGACGCCTACCGGGAAGGGCGTGAGAAGATCGGCCGGAGAGAGGCCGCGTGGCGAAGAGGCGATTACCCCCTCTCCGGCCCGCCGAAAAGCGCGTGCGGGAAAAGGGCGGGTGTCGGCGGCTCGTGACTCCGATCCCTTTTCGTTTCCGTTGCGGCTCGGGGTCAGGATGTTGTGCCCGGGGCGGACCGCTCCGCGGTCGCCCCGTGTGCTTCGGGGGAAGCGGGTGCCCCGGTGCGGACGCAATTCCGTCTCTGGCGTTATGACCGCTTATGTCCGTGGAAATGGCGGCCGGGCCCGCCCGCACGGAACTCCGTGCCGCGCCGCCGACGGGCGGCGGACCCGTCCCGCGGGGGCCGGGAGCAGCGTCCGGTGCCGGGGAGCGCCCCGGCGGTGTGCCGTGACCGGGGCGAACACTGCCTAACATGCTGGACATGCGCATTCTCGTGGTCGAGGACGACGACCGGGTCGCCCGCGGACTGGTGACCGCCCTGCGGGCGGCGTCCTTCGACGTCCAGAGGGTCGCCACCGCCGAACGGGCCCTGAGCGCCCCGCCCGCCGACGTCGTCCTCCTCGACCTCGGCCTCCCCGACGCCGACGGCATCGACCTGCTCCGCAAGCTCCGCGACCGCCCGCAGACCGCGATCATCGCCGTCACGGCCCGCAGCGAGGAGCGCGACCGTGTGCGCGGCCTGCGGGCCGGAGCCGACGACTACGTGGTCAAGCCCTTCGGCGTCGCCGAACTCCTCGCCCGCATCGACGCGGTCCTGCGCCGCACCCGCGCCGCGCGGGCCGAGGCCGCGGAGGAGGAGCCCGCGGTCAGGATCGGCGAGCTCACCGTGGACCCCGGCTCCCGCGCGGCCAGCGTCGGCGGCGCCGAACTCCAGCTGACCCGCAAGGAGTTCGACCTGCTCGCACTCCTGGCCTCCCGCTCCCCGTCGGTGGTCGCCCGCGACCAGATCCTCGACCAGGTGTGGGGCACGGCCTGGGAGACCTCCTCCCGGACCCTGGACACCCACATCGGCTCGCTGCGCGCCAAGCTCGGCCGGGCCGTGCAGATCCGCACCGTGCGCGGTGTCGGCTACCTCCTCGACCGGTCCTGAGCCCGTGCTCCGCAGACTGCTCACCATCCTGCTCCCCGCCGCGTTCGTCCTGGTCGCCTCGGCGGTCATCCCCCTGGGGACGGTCATCGCCCAGCAGCTGACCCAGCAGGTCTACGTCGACCGCCTCGGGGACGCGGGCCGCTTCGCCGCCCTGGCCCGCACCGCGCTGGAGGCCGACCGCACGGAGGCGCTCCTCCAGGAGATGGCCCGTTACGAGGCGCTCTACGGCATCCCGGTGGTCGTGGTGGCCCCCGACGGAGAGATCATCGCCGGGTCCGGCAGCACGGCTCACCAGCGCGACGTGCTCGCGGAACTGGCCGCGCCGGAGGCCCTCACCATCGCCCTGGCCGGGGAGCGCCCGGCCCCTCCGACCACGGTCTGGCCCTGGGAGTCCGACCCCCTCGTGGTCGCCGAGCCCATCGGCCGCGACAGCGAGGTGACGGGGGCGGTCATCGTCGCCGCCCCCACCGACCGGCTCGGCGCCGACATCCTCGGCTCGTGGGGATGGCTCGCCCTGCTCAGCCTGGTGCCCCTGGCGCTCCTGGTGGCGGCCTCGCTGCCGCTGTCGCGCTGGGTCCTGCGCCCCATCGGCCGACTCGACGCCGCGACCACCGCCGTCGCCTCGGGGGACCTGGACGTGCGGGTGGACGCCGAGCAGGGACCTCCGGAGCTGCGCCGCCTCACCGAGTCCTTCAACACGATGGTCGACGTGGTGCGCAGGGCCCTGGAGCGTCAGCGCTCCTTCGTCTCCGACGCCTCCCACCAGCTGCGCAACCCCCTGGCGAGCCTGCGCCTGGCGGTGGAGAACCTCGCGCCCTACCTCGGCTCGGAGGAGGCCAGGGAGGCGCACGCCGTGGCCGTGGACGAGACCACGTTCATGCACCGGATGCTCAACTCCCTGCTGGCCGCGACGCGCCTGGAGAGCGTCACCGGCACCGAGGCCGTGGACGTCCCCGAGCTGCTGGAGACCCGGGTGGAGCGCTGGCGCGCCCTGGGCCAGGCCCGGGGGATCACCGTGACCGTGCACGTCCCCGCCGGGCTGCGGGTCTGCGCCCCGGCCGGGGGCCTGGGCAGCATCCTCGACGAACTGGTGAGCAACGCCCTGCGCCTGTCCGGGGGGACACGGGTGCAGGTGCGGGGTTCGGCGGGCGACCCCGCGCGGATCAGCGTGCTCGACGACGGGGAGGGGCTCCCGGAGGAGGAGCGCGGCGCGGCCCTGGACCGCTTCTGGCGCTCTCCCCGTCATCAGAACACCGAGGGGACCGGCATGGGGCTGGCGATCGTCTCCGACCTGGTCCGCGAGGCCGGAGGGGAACTGGCGCTGGGCGAGGGCCTGCCCGGCGAGCGGCCCGGGTTCGGCGTGACCATCACGCTGCCGTCGGCGGACTGAGCCCTCGTCGGGGAGGGCCTCAGGAGGGCTTGTTGTCCCGGTACCAGCGGGCGGCGCCGGGGTGGAGGGGGACCACGCCGGTCGAGATGCCGGTGCGCACGTTGATCTGCGCCGCCTCGGGACGGGAGTCGGCGATCCGCGCGGCGCCGGTGTAGACGGTGTCGGTGACGGAGTAGGCCAGGTCGTCCGGCAGGTCGGCGGCGCACAGCAGCAGGTTGGGGATGGACAGGGTGGGGCAGGCGGGCACGCCCTCGTAGGTGGTCGCCGGGATGGTGGCCGGGAAGTACCTCTCGGGGTGGGCCTCGGCCATGGCGGAGGCGACGTCCCCGAGGTCGACCAGGCGCGTCACGTGCTCACGGGCCAGGTCGGCGACCGCGGGCGTGGGCAGTCCGGTCAGGGAGAACATCGCGTCGATCTCCCCACGGGCCAGGGCGTCGGCGGAGGCCGCCTGGTCCAGGCGCACCGTCTCCATGGCCAGTCCGGTCTCCTCGGCGGCCTGCGCGACGGTGAACTCGGTGCCGGAGTTGACCGCCCCCACCGAGACGCGGCGGCCCTCCAGGTCGGACAGGGAGCGCACGGGGGAGGCGTCCAGGACCATGAGGTGCAGGAAGCTGTCGTAGAGGCGCCCGATCGCGCGGAAGGGGCCGGTGTCGGCCTCCTCGTCGGCCAGGACCGCGTCGAGGCTGGTCAGACCCAGGTGGGCCTCGCCCGACTCGATGAGCAGCAGGTTGTCGTGCGAGGCGCCGGTCTCGACGGCCTCCACCCGGATGTCGGGGAACCGGGCGTCCAGCAGCCCCGCGATCTCCGAGCCGATCTCCCGGTAGACGGCCCCGGCCGGGCCCGTGGCCACGACGAGCGACGCCGGAGCGGTGGAGGGTTCGCGCCACGAGCAGCCGCCCAGCGCGGCCGTGATGAACACGCCGGCGGCTCCCCTCAGGGCGGTGCGCCGGTTCGGTCCATGCATACCCGCAGCTTAGGCGAGGGAGGACGGCGGTTCAGACCCCCAGGTCACACCTTGCGCGTGGTCACCTTTCGTGCCAAGGCGACGACCCAAGGTTCCGAAATGTCAGAGGAATCTCAAATCTTCCTTGAGACCTTGAACACGCGAGAAAGAGACCCACACCATCGCTGTATCAATTCGGGGTAATCGGGGAGAAACCCGACGGTAAGCCCAGTGTCACTTCCCGGTGACCCACAACAGGAGGATTCCATGGCGTCCGAGAAGGGTGTCGACGCGCCCGACACCGCATCCCCCACGCAGGACGGCAGAGTCGCCAGGGGCACCCCGCCCTCGCGCGTGATCGGCCTGATCGCGGGCCCGCTGGTCGGGCTCCTGGTCTACTTCCTCATGCCGGACATGCCGATGCCCGTCGTCGACGGCGAGGACGGCGAGACGGTCCTGTCGGCCAACGGCCGCGCGGTGGCCGCGGTGACCGCCTTCATCGCCATCTGGTGGGCCACCGAGGCGATCCCGATCCCGGTCGCCTCCCTGCTGCCGCTGGTGCTCTTCCCCCTCCTGCTGGAGGGCACTCCCGTCGGGGACGTCGCCTCCTCCTACGGGTCGGACACCATCTTCCTGTTCATGGGCGGCTTCATGCTCGCCCTGGCGATGCAGAAGTGGAACCTGCACAAGCGGATCGCCCTGGTCATCGTCTCCAAGGTGGGCTCCAACACCGCGGGGCTGGTCGGCGGCTTCATGATCGCCACCGGGTTCATCACGATGTGGGTGTCCAACACCGCCACCGCCGTGATGATGCTCCCCGTGGGCCTGTCGGTGATCACGCTGATCACCCAGTTCCGCGACGGCAGGACCGACGCGAACTTCGCCACCGCGCTCATGCTCGGCATCGCCTACTCGTCCTCCATCGGCTCGGTGGCCACCATCATCGGCACGCCGCCCAACGTGCTGATGGTCGGCTACCTCGCCGACGCCCACGACATCCACATCGGCTTCGGCGAGTGGATGCTGGTCGGCCTGCCGCTGGCCGCCGTCTTCCTGCTCATCGCCTGGTTCGTGCTGATCAAGATCTTCCCGCCACAGGTCAAGAAGGTGGAGGGCGCCCAGGCCCTCATCCGCTCCGAGCTCGCCGAGATGGGCCCGATGGCGCGCGGCGAGAAGCTCGTGCTCGCGGTCTTCGCCTTCGCGGCGCTCTCCTGGATCTTCGTCCCGGTCCTGGCCGACAACTTCCTCCCGTGGCTGTCCAGCGTCAGCGACGCCGGGATCGCGATGACCGTG
Organism: Nocardiopsis sp. TNDT3; assembly: GCF_003427465.1. Taxonomy (NCBI): domain Bacteria; kingdom Bacillati; phylum Actinomycetota; class Actinomycetes; order Streptosporangiales; family Nocardiopsidaceae; genus Nocardiopsis; species Nocardiopsis sp. TNDT3. Next base: position 8,414 of record NZ_QPFC01000627.1, read on the forward strand.
GCGGTCCTGCTGTTCCTGATCCCGGTCGAGCGCGGGACCCGCCTGCTGGACTGGGAGACCGCCGTGCAGCTGCCGTGGGGCGTCCTGCTCCTGTTCGGCGGCGGTCTGGCCATCTCGGGGCAGTTCACCGCGTCCGGCCTGAGCACCTGGATCGGCGGCCAGGTCGCCGTCCTGGAGGGCGTGCCCACCTGGGTGCTGATCCTGGTCGCGGCCGGGCTGGTCCTCTTCCTGACCGAACTCACCAGCAACACCGCCACCGCGGCCACCTTCCTGCCCATCCTCGGCGGCGTCGCGGTGGGCATGCAGATCGACATCCTGTCCCTGGTGATCCCGGTGGCCCTGGCCGCGACCATGGCCTTCATGCTCCCGGTGGCCACACCGCCCAACGCGATCGTCTTCGGCTCCGGCCACGTGCGGATCGGCCAGATGATGCGCGGCGGCGTGTGGCTCAACCTCATCGCGCTGTTCCTGATCCTGGCCGCGATGTACACCGTGGTGACCTGGTTCCTGGGAGTCAGCGTGTAGGAGTACCACGCGTCGCGGGCGGCCCCCTGTGGTTTTGGTGGGCCGCCCGTTTCTGCGTTGCCGGGCGGCCCGGGGGGCGGGCCCCGCCGCGGGGCCCGCCCCCGTGTCACACGACGGCGGCCCGCCTCCCCGCTCGGGGG
>NZ_QPFC01000628.1:0-6965 GCF_003427465.1 Nocardiopsis sp. TNDT3
GCCTACGTCCGCTACTTCGAAGAACCGGAGTGACACGGCGGACCCTTGCACCAGCGCGTCCGGCCGGGTTGTCGGCGCCGCCCGCTGCCCTGGTCGGTACCCGTCCGGGAAGGAGCAGGACGGCGGCGACCCCCACATCACGTGGTAAGACCCCGAGGGAACTCCACCGCCCCGGAGTCCGCGTTCCGAACCGGTCCACGTCCCTCCGAGGAGGACGCGTGGTACCCCCGGGTTCCCCGCACCGCGTCACCGGAGCCTGGACTGGCGACGGTGACGTCCACGCGGCCCGCAGCCCGGCCAGCGGCCCCGGACGGCTGCGGGGGCAGGGCTCTCGGTCCGAGATGGTGCAAGGCTCCCGTCTCCCACCCGCAAGTGGGAGACTTTCGGGAGACGGGAACCTCTTCCAACGGCTCTCAACGACCGCGAAGCTCCCTCAGCGGATTGCCCCGCACTGCGCGGGCACGGGTTCGTTCAGGTCACGCCAGGGCGTGGGAAGAGGCGTGACCAGCCCTTCGCGCGGTGAGGGCGAGCCCGGCGATGAGCGCCACCTCGCCCATGTTCCCCACCGCCAGCGGCACCGTGGGCACGGCCGAGGCCGCGAACATGACGGCGGCGCCCAGCAGCATCCACCCGCTGCGCGCCCGCACCAGCAGCGTCACCCCGACCACGAGCAGCACGACGACGGTCGTCACGGCCGGGACCGGCAGGGCCGACTCGGCGGCCGAGTAGCGCAGCGCGTCGCCCTCGCGGCCGGGCACCAGGGTGAGCCCCACGAGTTCGGTCACGACGCCGTAGACGATGAGGGCGGCCGCCAGCAGCCAGAACCCGGCGCGCACCGCGCGCGGGCGGGCCCAGGCGAGCCCGGCGTCGCGGGCCGCCCCGGCGGCGAAGACGATGAGCAGAGGCGTGACCAGGGCGTGCACCACGAAGCGCGGCAGGTTCAGCGCGAGCAGGAGGTCTCCGGCGCCGATGGTGGAGCCCAGCGCCACGATCCCGTTGTCGTAGACGAGTCCGGCGGCCACGACCGCCACCAGCCAGGTGTGCGGGGAGCGCTGGGAGAGCGCCAGCCGGACCAGCCAGGCGGTCAGGCACAGGTGGGCCAGTGCGAAGGCGGCGAAGAGGAGGGAGGTCATGCGCGTCCTTGTAGCTCGTTTTTCGAGAAGACAGTTTTTCGAGGGTTACCTCGGCAGTCTGCCCCATCGGAGGAACGCCATGCGCGCGGACCGCGCCTGTCTTCGACCCCCTCCCCCGCCGTCGAGGATCCGTCCGCGAGGCTGACACCCCGCGGGAACCGGACCGAGGGACACGGCACGCGGGCGCGGCGGGGCGCTGATCAGGAGCGACGCGGGCCGCGGACCGGGATCGGGCGCACCGCGGAGTGAGGAGGCGGGCCGGATCGCGGACGGGGACGCGGGAGGACCCGGACCGAACCGTGAACGGGATCACGGGGGCGCGGGTCGGGCGCCCCGACGGAGGACGCGGGACCGGCGCGGACCCCGGGGAGCGGCGTGGAGCGGGCACGGGCCGAGGACGGACGCCCGGCGAACGGCGCGGGCATTCCCTGAGGCGGATGTCGGCTTTCCCACGTTCGACCAGCCCCCGGATCGTGACCCCGGTGATATTCTACAGTGGGTGCAAAAATGCCTCTTCTGCACATTTTTGGCCACCCACGGCAACCGAGCAGTCCCGCGGCCTCCCGCGCCGCCCCGTCTTCCTTCTCAGAGGTCCATCCGTGCGCACTTCCCGTCCCTTACCCGACACCGGGCAGCCCTCGATCCTGCGTTCCCTGAGCGGCCTGCTCATAGTGCTGGGCGTGACGATGCTCAGCAGCACGATCGTGTCGGTCGCCCTCCCCCAGATCGTCGGGGCGCTGGACGGCAGCCAGTCGCAGTACACGTGGGTGGTGACCGCGACCCTGCTGGCCTCCACCGCCTCCACTCCGGTCTGGGGCAAGCTGGCCGACCTCTTCGACAAGAAGAAGCTGCTCCAGCTCTCGATCGGGCTGTTCATCGTCTCGTCGCTGCTGTGCGGGTTCGCGCAGACCACCGGCCAGCTCATCGCGTTCCGGGCCGTGCAGGGCCTGGGCATGGGCGCCTCGCAGGTCCTGGTCCAGGTGATCATCGCCGCGATGGTCAGCCCCAAGCAGCGCGGCACCCTCAACGGCTACATCGGCGCGGTGATGGCCGTGGCCACCGTCGGCGGACCGCTGATCGGCGGGCTGCTGGCCGACCTGCCCGGCCTGGGCTGGCGCTGGTGCTTCCTCATCGGCGTGCCGTTCATGCTGGTGGCCCTGGTCGCGCTGAGCCGCACGCTCAAGCTGGTGGACGTGCGCCGCCCCGACACGAAGGTGGACTACGCGGGCGCCGCGCTGATCGCCGCGGGCGTCAGCCTCCTGCTGCTGTGGGTGACCTTCGTGGGCAACGACTTCGCCTGGATCTCCTGGCAGTCCGGGGCCATGGTCGCCGGAAGCCTGCTGCTGCTCGGCCTGGCCGTGTGGGTGGAGGCGCGCGTGTCGGAGCCGGTCGTGCCCCTGCACCTGGTCATGCGGCGCGAGACGGCCATCGCCATCCTGGCCAGCTCCGCGGTCGGCATGGCGATGTTCGGCGGGGCGGTCTTCCTGGGCCAGTACTTCCAGCTGGCGCGCGGCTACTCCCCCACCGAGGCCGGTCTGCTGACCGCCCCGCTCATGCTGGGGACGATGATCTCCTCGACCGTGTCCGGGCGCATGGTCTCGCGTTCGGGACGGGTCAAGTCCTACGTGGTCACCGGCATGGTCACGCTGACCCTGGGCTTCCTGGTGCTGGCCACCATCGACGCGACCACGCCGCTGCTCATCGTGTGCGGGGGCATGGTGCTGATGGGGCTGGGGGTCGGCATGTCCATGCAGAACCTGGTCCTGGTGGTGCAGAACTCCGTCCCGCTGCGCGAGATCGGCGCGGCCAGCGGCACGGTCGCCTTCTTCCGCACCCTGGGCGGCACCATGGGCGTGTCCGTACTGGGCGCCTTCCTGGCCAACCGCGTCTCCACGAACATCTCCGACGGCCTGTCCGAGTCCGGGGTGAGCGCCACCGCCGGAGGCGGGGACGCCGGCACCCTGAACCTGGACGCCATGCCGCCGTTCCTGCGCGAGATCGTCGAGGGCGCCTACGGCACGTCCACCGGCGACCTGTTCCTGCTCGCCACGGGCATCGCCCTCGTCGGCCTGGTGCTGGCGCTCTTCCTGCCCCGGGTCCAGCTGCGGGACAGCCTGGACCTGCCCGATCCGGCCGCGGAGGCCGCTAAGACCGAGGGGACCGAGGAGGCCGCGCGGGCCCCCGAGGCCGGTGCCCCGACGGAGCCGACGAGCACGGTCGGCGCCACGGGCACCGCGCGGACCGGCCGGGAGCCGTCCGCCGACTGACCAACCCCGCACAGGAGAGGCCCTTCCCGGAATCGCCCCCGGGGAGGGCCTCTCGCGTTCGCGCCCGGAACCGGCGGCTCAGCCCCCGGCCGCGGCGCCGACGCCCGCTCCGGGCCGCCGCCAGATCCCCAGCACCCGCGCGAGCACGTACACCGCCGCCGCGGCGAGGAGCGCTCCGACGCCCAGCGCCCAGGGCCCGTAGTTCACCGCGATCAGCGGCAGCAGCGCCGTCAGCATCCCGCCTCCGGCGATCGGGCTGAAGAAGGGCGCGCGCAGCGCGTAGGCCCGCGCGGCGTCGGTCCTGAGCTCCGGGTCGGCCGTGCGCAGCAGCATGAGGCCGACCGAGGCCACCGCCGTCAGCGTTCCGAAGTTGACGATGGCGTGCTCGAACCAGGAGTCGCGGAACATCCGCGGACCCGCCCAGTAGAAGAAGCCCACCGTGACCAGCGCGGCGACCGCGACCAGAACCAGCAGCGGCACGATGTTGCCGAGCACGACGGGCACCGCGATGGACGCGACCGCAGAGACCACCAGCAGGTCGAGCGCGACCCCCTGGATGGCGCGCAGGCTGCCGGGGTCCACCGCCTCGCCCAGCCGGGTCCGCGAGATGACCGCCTGTACGACGCCGCCGCCGATCATAGCCAGCGGGAACAGCGGCATGCCGGGGATCACGAGTCCGAGGAAGTACTGGAGCACCCAGCCGATCAGCACCGCCGCGGCGATCAGCGCCCCGTGGAAGGCCAGTCCGTCGACGAGGTCCTTGTTGAGGGTCACGCGCCCCATCGGGGTCCGCGCCTCCTCGGGCAGGACCTCGGGCGCCTCCTCACCGCGGTCCGCGCTGAGGTGGCGCAGGTGGCCGCGGCGGGCACCGATGTTGATGAGCACCATGCCCACCACGATCCCGAACACCAGCCCGGCGGTGGCCGCCGCCAGCGCGAGCGCGCCGCCGTCGGTCCAGCCCAGTTCGGCGTAGACCGGCCCCATTCCCGCTGCGGTGCCGTGCCCGCCCGGCCAGCCGACCTCGATGACGGTGCCGAACATCGCGTTCACGTCCCAGAAGGGCATGAGCAGCGCGGCGCACACCAGCACGGGGACGCCGATCATCAGGAGGTCGCCCATGTAGCCGAACAGGAGCTGCGGCGCGATGAGGTGGTAGCTCCTGCGCGGGTTGGGGATGCGCACGCCGATGAGCATCGGGGCGAAGACCACGGTGATCAGCACCCCGGGCAACGCGGCCCAGGTGCCGGTCATGCTCTCGGGGAACAGCCCCGCGCCGTAGGGCCCCAGCGCGGCCCCCAGGACGCCGCCGATGAGCGCGGCCGGGACGAACAGGCGGCGCAGCGGGGCGATCAGCAGCCGCAGCACGACCCCGGCGAGCACGAGCAGGCCGAGGACGGTGACGGCGAACAGCAGGGTGGTGACGGCGTCGCCGCCGACTTCGTCTGTGGGGAACACGCTGCTCCTTCGTACGCGCGGATCGGGGGTGGGGTCGGCGGCCGCGTGGGCGGGCCGGACCGGGGTCGCGCGCGGCCCCCGGTCCCGCGCCTGGGTTAGAACCTCGCGAACGAGAAGGGGGCGAGGTTGTCGGGGCGCGCGCCGGTGCGCGCCCAGAACGCGAGCGACTCGGCCACCGCTGGTGCGATGGCGAAGCCGTGCCCGGTCCAGCCGGTGCCGACCAGAGCGTTGGCGGTCCCGGGGATCCGGTCGATGACGGGGATCTCGTCGGCGCTGCACGACTCCGGCCGGGAGGCGTCGGCCAGGTCGAGTTCGGCGTCGGCGAGGTCGGCGTAGACCTCCGCGGCGGCCCGCATGTTGCCGCGCACGTTCTCCTCCACGGTCCGGCCCCGGCCGCTGTCGGCGTCCCAGCGGCCGCGCCACCCGCCGCTCACCATGACGGCGCCGTCGGGCAGCGGCTTCAGCGACAGCGAGCGGTGGTCGTGGCCGACGAGGTGGGTCAGGGGCGGGGTGGAACGGGGGGTCAGCCGCAGCGCCTGCGGCAGGATCCGCCACACCGGCAGCTCCACGTCGAACTGCGTGCGCAGCAGGTCGGCGGCCCCGGCGTTGTTGAGCACCAGCAGCGCCTCCCCCACCTCGTGGCGCTCCCCGCGCGCGGTGCGCACGGCGGTGACGCGGTCCCCGGAGCGCTCGACGGCGGTGACCGGGCTGTGCTCGGCGATCACGGCGCCGCGCCCGCGCGCCGCGTCGGCGAACGCCCTGGTCGTGGCGGTGTGGTCGGCGGTGCCGTCGAGGGGGCAGTACAGCGCCGCCCGCACGGACTCCGAGACACCGGGTTCCCGTGCCAGGACGCCGTCGCGGTCGAGCACCTCGGTGGGCACGCCCAGGCGCCGCTGCACCGCCGCGTGGGTGTGCGCGGCGACCAGCCCGCCCCTGGTGCCGGTGGTCTCCTGCTCGATGAGGAACATCCCACCCGTGCGCTGGTAGCCCGTGGCCGCGCCCAGGCGCCGGTCGAGCGTGGGCCAGATACGGTAGGCGGCCCGCATCAGCGGCAGTTCGCGCAGGTCGCGCCGGTTGGCGCGCACGCCCCGGCGGCCGAAGCCGCCCGAGGCCCCCGAGGCCACCTCGCGGGCCTCCAGGAGCAGGACGTCCGCCCCGGCCTCGGCGAGCTGCCACGCGGTGGCGCAGCCGTGCACTCCGCCCCCGATAATCACAAACTGGTAAGTCATCGGCCACTCCCTCACTGTGTGGTCGGTCTCACGGGAGCGTAGTTTTAACTACATGGTTAGGTCAATGACGAAATGAAAACTTCACCAGAGGAGGGCGGCGGGTTCCGCGAGCGGGTGGGCGCCCGGCTCGACTCGCTCTCCCCCCGCGAGCGCGCGGTCACCGACTTCCTGCTCGACCGCCCCTCGGAGGCCGTGACCGCGTCGGCCGCCGAACTGGCCTCCCGCACGGGCACCAGCGACGCCACCGTCGTGCGCACGGCCCGGTCGCTGGGCTACGGCGGCCTGCGCGAACTCAAGCGCGCGGTCATGGACATGCTCACCACCCGGCGCGACCCCGCCCTGGTCCTGGACCAGCGATTGGAGCGCCTCAGCGGCACGCGCGTGTTCGACCAGGTCCTCGCCGACAGCGTCGACCTGCTGCGGGGGCTGCCCGAGGTCCTCGACGCCGGGGCCTTCGACACCGCGGTCCGCCTGGTCGAGGCGGCCGGGCGCACCGTCGCCTACGGCATCGGACCGGCCTCGGCGACCGCCCGCTACTTCGCGGTCGAACTGGGCCGGATGGGCCGCCGGTGCACCGTCCTGGAGGCGACCGGGTTCCGGCTCGCCGACGACCTGCTGGGCATCGGCGGCGACGACGCCGTGGTGGTCTTCGCGCCGCTGCGGCTCTTCCGGGAGATCGACGCCCTCCTGGACCACGCGGCCGAGGTCGGGGCGCCCGTCGTCGTGGTCACCGAGGCCGTGGGCGAGGCCGTCCGCGAACGGGTCGAGGCGGTCCTGACCACCCCGCCCTCCACCTCGGGCGCCGCGAGCGAGAACCTCGCGAGCTGGCTGGTGGCCCACGCCCTCACCATGGAGCTGGCCGCCCGCGACCGCACCGGATC
>NZ_QPFC01000629.1:0-2730 GCF_003427465.1 Nocardiopsis sp. TNDT3
CGCCTGGCGGCGCGGGCCCCACGTCCTGGCGCCCGCGATCCACCCACCGGCTGAAGCCGGCGGCACTCCCGCGGGGGAAACAGGCGGCGCCCCGGGGCCCGCGCGTGGCCCGCGGCCCGTGCCGGACACCGCCCCAGCGCCCCCTGGACGCCCGGCCCGACGGTCGCCGCACACACGGAGGGGCCCGCTGACGCGGACCCCTCCGAACGTGCGCCGCTCCGGCGCTACTTCCTCCTGCGGTGCACCGCCCAGGCCACCACGCCCACCGCGACGACCGCCCCGACGCCGACCGCGAGCAGCAGCGCCTCCGGGGGGAGCTGACCGCGCGACTGGTAGGTGGTGACGACGTGGCCGTCGCCCTTGACGACGATGCTGCCCTCCTCGGGCTCCACCGGGTGGCTCTCCACGCGCACCGCGCCGCCCCCGACCACCAGGGCGCGCGCCTCGTCCACGATCCGGGCGCCGCGTTCGCGGACCCTCTCCATCTGCTTGCGGGCGATGTTGGCGGGCCGGGCCTGCACGCTCAACTCGTCCAGGGTCTCGGCGAGCTGGCGCTGTTCGCGGTTGATCTCGGCGACGACGTCCGCCGGGGTCAGGCGCGGTTCGGTGTCACGTCCCGTCATGGGTGCCTCTCTCCACTAGCGCAGGGTCGTCTGAGAACCCGTGTCCGAGCCGGTGTCCCGGCTCCCTTCCTCCGCGCCGTCGGACGGACCGGAGAATCTCAGCGCGCTGTCGATTCCGTCGACCACGCGGAAGAAGTCCCGCGTGGACAACCACAGTTTATAGATGATGGCGATCTCGAAGGCGAGGAGCAAAACACCCGCCACAGCGGTGATCCACCCGATAAGGGACGGCGCGCCGAACACGGCGGCCGCCAGCGGCGCGATCACGAACACCGACATCTGGAACTCGATGCCGCCCACCAGGTGCGTCCTGACCCGTCTGGCGTTGAGGGCCGACCAGAACCGCTGGTACCAGGGGAAGCGGTTGCGGAACTCCTGGTGCAGGTCCACCTTGGGCAGGGTGAGGTCGGGCTGCTTGCCCGCCGTGCGCTGGTTGCGGGCCTCGCGCTCGTTCTGGCTGTGCAGGATCTGCTCCAGCACGCCGATGCCGTGGCGCAGCACCGCCTGCTCGCCGCCGTCGCTCATCGTCCGCCCGCCCGCGCCGGTGGCCGAGCCGGTGTCGTCCTCCTCCGGCTCCAGCATCGACAGGGTGGCGCGGGCCCTCTCCAGGGCGGCGGCCAGGTGCGAGCGCATCTCCCTGCGGACCTTGTACACCTGGAGCGCGTTGAGGTAGCGCAGCATGTCCAGGAACACCACGGCCAGGGCCAGCCACACGAACCACACCGGCCCGTCGCCCTCGGCGTTCTCGGCGACGACGTACTGCCCGCCCATCAGGGCGACCACGCACACCAGCACCCGGAACCGGTCGGAGACGTAGTCCATCCACGACCCGAACAGCGACTCCGATCCGGTGAGCCGGGCCAGCTTGCCGTCCGTGCAGTCCATCAGGAAGGACAGCAGGTACAGCAGCGCGCCCAGCGCCAGGAAGTGGCGGTAGCCCAGCGAGAAGCAGACGGCCGCGCCGAGCCCCAGGAAGAGCGCGACCACCGTCAGCTGGTTGGGTGTGATCGAGGTGCGGTTGGCCACCAGGCGCACGAGCCGGACCGCGATGGGGTCCACGAGGTAGACCGTCCACCAGGAGTCGCGCTCCTTGAGGGTCCGGGCCCTGACCTCGTCGAGTGTGAATCCAGGCATCGTCGCCAATACTCTCCAAGCGAAGCGGGTGTGTTCCGGCCCGCCGGGCGCCGCCGACGCGGCGTCCCCGGTGCGCGGCGGACGTCGCCGGGGCCGAACGACGGGACGAGTGCGGTCAACAATAGGTGATCGCGTCGCTGGTCACTCCGGATGCGGGCGAACCGAACCGGAATCGCAACCGAACACCGTACCCCCAGCCTGGCACAGCCCGCGAAGCGTCGACTCACGGGGCACCGGAAGGCGGGTGTGGTTAGGGTGAGGGCGAGAGTCGGCGGGGCGGCGCCCCGCCCGCGAACCCAAGGGGGACACCACGTGAGCGACCCGATCCGCCTGGAGCCCGGCGACCAGGCACCCGACTTCACCCTCGACGACGCCGACGGCAAGCCCGTCACCCTGAGCGAGGTGCTGGCCTCCACCGGCAAGCGCGTCGTCCTGTACTTCTACCCGGCGGCCATGACCCCCGGGTGCACCACGCAGGCCTGCGACTTCCGCGACAACCTGCGCGACTTCGACTCCGCGGGCCTCACCGTCCTGGGCGTGTCCCCGGACACGAGCGACAAGCTGGCCAGGTTCCGCGACAAGGAGGGTCTGACCTTCCCGCTCCTGGGCGACCCGGGCAAGGACACCCTGCGCGCCTACGGCGCCTTCGGCGAGAAGAAGAACTACGGCCGCGTCGTGCAGGGCGTCATCCGCTCCACCGTCGTCGTGGGCACCGACGGCCGGGTGGAGAAGGCCTTCTACAACGTGAAGGCCACCGGCCACGTCGACCGGATCAAGAGGGAACTGGGCCTGTGACACGGGTGCCGGGGGCGGCCCCCGGGCGCGGCGGGCCCGTGTGCACGCCGCGGCCGGGCCCCGCGCCCGGCACCGGTACAGTTGTCCGCGAGGGGCCGTAGTCCAACTGGCAGGAGACGGCAGCTTTAGGTGCTGTACAGTGCGGGTTCGAATCCCGCCGGCCCCACCCATCCCACCC
>NZ_QPFC01000630.1:0-2169 GCF_003427465.1 Nocardiopsis sp. TNDT3
GTGGCCAGCACCCGGGCGGCCTCGGGCGCGTGGATGCCGGACTCGGTGAACGCCGGGGTCCCGCGCATGCCCAGTTCGCGGGCGATGCCGGACACCACCTCGGGCAGCGGGTAGAACACGCGGTAGCTCCAGCCCTCGGGGACCCCGGCGTGGCCGGTGTGCACCTCCCCGGGGCCGACCACCGCCAGTCCGCCCGGCCCCACACGGGCACGTCCCCGCCCGTGCGTGTACTCCTCGATGCCGTCGGTGATCACCCCGATCGTGTAGGTGGGGTGGGTGTGGCGGGTGAAGGCGGTGGTGACGAAGCGAGCGGTGAGCAGTTCGGTCTCGGGCAGCCCGGAGAAGCGCCAGTAGCGCGCCCGCTCCGCGCGCGGGTCCTCGATCCGGGGGTGAACGTCTCCGGGCATGCCCATCGCTCCAGGTTAGGCAGTGCGCCGCGCGGGGCCGCCACGGACCTGCGCGGGCGCGGTCGGAAACGCCGCCACGGGTCTCGGGGAGGCGCGGGGGACGCCGCCACGGGTTTCGGAGGGAGGTGCCCGGGTGCCGCCACGGGCTTCGGTGAAGGTGCCGGGGCCGCCGCGTCACGGGCGTGCTCGGGCGCGGTCGGGAACGCCGCCACCCGCCTTCGTGGAAGCCGCCGCGGCCGAGGTCCTCGTGCCAGGCACCGGAAACGCCGCCCGGGGATTGGACGCGTACACCGGAGGCAGGACGGGCACCGGTTTCGGCGCAGGTGCGTGGAACGGCGCGGGAACCGGGAACAGCGCGGGTACCGACCGCGCCGGTCGGACGTCTCCCGGTGGCCGGGGGCGGCAACCACGATGCGTGTTTCGCCCCGTCATGGGACTAATCTGCCTGCATGACTACGACCGAGATCCGCCTGGCGCGGGACGAGCGCGACCGCGCCGCAGTGTTCGTCATCCGGGGAGCCGTGTTCGTCGCCGAGCAGCAGGTGCCCGTGGAGGAGGAGTGGGACGTGCGCGACGCCACCGCCGACCACCTCCTCGCCCTGGACGGCGGCATCCCCGTGGGCACGGTCCGCCTCGTGGACCTGGGCGGAGGCGTGGGCCTCCTCGGCCGCCTGGCCGTCCTGCCCAAGGGACGCGGCACCGGGACCGGCGCCGCGCTCGTGCGCGCGGTGGAGGAGCGGGCCCGCGAGCGCGGGCTGACCAAGGTGGAGCTGCACGCACAGACCCACGCGCTGGGCTTCTACGCGCGTCTGGGCTACGCGGCCTACGGCGAGGAGTTCCTGGACGCGGGGATTCCGCACCTGCACATGGTGCGTGAGCTGGTCTGACGCCGCCGAGCGTGCCGCCCGTCTCCGCGCCGTGTGACAGGGAGCGCACGGCCCGGCCCCGCCTCGCCGGAATACGACCGAGTAGGATTCGGTTTGACGGTGGTGCCCCCAGCCGCCCGTGCACACCCCGATCCGACGAGGAACACATGACGGTCAACACGCAGCCGGTAACCGAGCGCCCCGACCCCCGCGCCTTCGGCCTCCCGGTGGTCGAGCAGGCCCAGATCCCCGCCGAGCTGCGCTCCCTCGTGGCCCGCGTCCACGACCTCGTCGACGCCGTCGCCAACACCGAGGCCGACACCGACACCCTGGCCGAGGCCGCGGCCACCGTCGAGGGCGTCACCGGCAGGCTCAACGTCGCCCGCCGACAGATCGGCACCATGGTCCAGCGCGACCTCCAGAGCGGAGACGTCGAGTACGGCACCATCACCAACATCGTCTCGGGCGACACCAACCCCGCCGCCCCGCCGCTCCTGCTGGAGCGCACCCCCGAGGGCCTGCGCGGCGAGGTCACCCTCAACACCGTCTACCAGGGTCCGCCCGGACTCGTGCACGGCGGCTGGATCGCGGCCCTGCTCGACCAGGCCGTCGGCAGCGTCTCCGCGGTCGAGACCACACCGGGGCTCACCGCCAAGCTGGAGGTGAACTACCGCCAGCCCACGCCGCTGTTCACCCCGTTGGAGGTCACCGCGGAGGTGGACCGGGTGGAGGGCCGCAAGGTCTTCGTCTCCGGACGGATCCGCGCCCACGGCGAGGTCACCGCCGAGGCCACCGCCCTCATGGTCCAGGTCAGGATTCCCGAGACCGAGACCCAGCAGGGCTGAGCCGTCAGCCGGTCCACCCGGCCGCGCACGCGCGCGGGGCGGCCCCGCCTG
>NZ_QPFC01000062.1:0-2388 GCF_003427465.1 Nocardiopsis sp. TNDT3
CGACAGCAGCGCGTTGGCCATCCAGAAGCTGCACGCCAGGAACGCGCCCTCGTTGCCGGGCAGCTGGTCGGCGGAGTCGTCCAGGTCGGTGCGGTAGCGCAGCACGAACCCGTCCACCATCAGGTCCTTGCGCACCGCCTCGATGGTGCCGACCACGCGCGGGTCGTCGTAGGGCAGGAAACCCACCTCGGGGATCAGCAGGAGCGCCGCGTCCAGCTCCTTGCTGCCGTAGTACTGGGTGAACGTGTTGCGCTGGGGGTCGTAGCCGTACTCGCACACCTCGGCGTGGATGGTGTCGCGCAGGGCCCTCCAGCGTTCGATGGGCCCCTCCTTGCCGAACTCCTCGATGCTGCGCACCGCGCGGTCGGCCGCCACCCAGGCCATCACCTTGGAGTGCACGAAGTGCTGGCGGGGCCCGCGCACCTCCCACAGGCCCTCGTCCGGCTCGTCCCAGCACCACTCCAGGTAGTTGACCAGCGAGCGCTGGAGGCCCCACAGGTAGTCGCCGCCGCGGATGTTGTGGCGGCGGGCCAGGTGCAGCACGTCCATGACCTCGCCGTAGACGTCGAGCTGGTACTGGCCCACGGCGGCGTTGCCGATCCGGACCGGACGGGAGGCCTCGTAGCCCGGCAGCCACTCGGCCTCCCACTCGGTGAGTCTGCGCTCGCCCCGGATGCCGTACATGATCTGCATGAGCTGGGGTTCGCCCGCGATCGCCCGCACCAGCCACTCGCGCCAGGCCAGCGCCTCGTCCTTGTAGCCGGAGCGGATCATCGCCTCCAGCGTGATGGTGGCGTCGCGCAGCCAGCAGTAGCGGTAGTCCCAGTTGCGCACCCCGCCGATCTCCTCGGGCAGGGAGGTGGTGGGGGCGGCGACGATCCCGCCGGTGGGGCGGTAGGTCAGGGCCTTGAGCACGATGAGGGAGCGGATCACCGCCTCGCGGTAGGGGCCCTCGTAGGTGCACTGGTTGACCCACTTCTCCCAGAAGCGCTCGGTGCGCGAGAGCGCCTTCTCCGCGTCCAGGTGGTCGGACTCCTCCACCTGGGAGGGGTGCCAGGTCATCACGAAGGGCACCCGCTGGCCCGCGGTGACGGTGAAGGTGGCGTCGTGGGTGAAGTTGTGGCCCTGGAGGGAGATGGGGGTGCTGAGCCAGATGGCGTCGGGTCCGGCGATGGCCACCAGTTCGGCCCCGGTCCGGTGCACCCACGGCACGACGTGGCCGTAGTCGAAGCGGATGCGCATGGTCGTCTCCATGCGCACGGAGCCGCTCAGCCCCTCGACGATGCGCACGATGTGCGGGGCGCCGCCGCGCGGCGGCATGAAGTCGATGACCCGGACCGACCCGGAGGGGGTGTCCCACTCCGACTCCAGGATGAGCGTGTCGCCCCGGTAGCGGCGGCGGGTGGCGCGCGGTTCGCCCTCGGCGGGGCGCAGGGTCCAGCAGCCGTTCTGCTCGTCGCCCAGCAGCGCGGCGAAACAGGCCGAGGAGTCGAAGTCGGGAAGGCACGCCCAGTCGATGGACCCGTCGCGCCCGACCAGCGCGGCGGTCTGCATGTCGCCGATCATTGCGTAGTCCTCGATCCAGCCTGGCACGCGGCTCACCCCCATCAGGTCGTCATGGTCTCTGCGGTCGGCGCCTCGTGGGGTGCGCGGTGCCCTGCGACGGCCGCCCGCGCGCGCACCCGTGTGCGCGTCCCGCCGGGGTCCCGTCTCCTGCCCGCCATGGGGGGCGGCACCGCCGCCAGGCGCCGTTCGGGCCACGTTCCGCCTCCGCACCAGCCGCCGCTCGCCTTCCACCCGGTAATGTGCCCAGGTGGAGGCAGCCGAAAAGGCCGGTGCCCAGGAACCGTCCCGAACACGGTCCTTTCCGTTCACCGCGGTCCCCATCTTCCCCCCTCCTCCGGAGGGGCGCCACCCGCAGTTGCACGTGCACCGGCAGGTGCAGCGAAGTATGTGGCGGAATGGGGGAGTTTGTTGGACCAGAAGTTATGACGCGGTGATCAAGATCCGGTGACGGGAAGGCCAAGGCCAGCCGGAATGGGCGTACTCGGCGCGTCCGCAACCCCGCCGGGCCTCCGGAGCCGAGCACCCGCGGCGATACGGGGCGCCCGCCGCGCACAGGGCGCCCCGTGCGCCGGGAGTCCGTCACGAGCGGCCGCGTCCGCGGCCGTACGCGTGGCGGTACCGCTCGGTGCCGACGCCCCTCCGCACGGGTTCGCTCCGGGACGGCTCACTCCGGGTGCACGGGCCCCGGCGCACTCCCGCGCTCGGCTCCCCGGGACCGGCGGGGACCGGACCGCCCGGCGACCGGATCGGGCACGCGCATCAGGGGCAGGAAGACCTGGGCCAGCGGCCCGATCGCCACCGCGAACACCAGAGTGCCCACCC
>NZ_QPFC01000631.1:0-3348 GCF_003427465.1 Nocardiopsis sp. TNDT3
CCCCGGCCCCCCGCCATCCCCCACGACCACGGGATCGGGCGGCGCACACACCGATCCGATCCTCTCCCCAGGGAGGCAGCATGTCACTCCACCAGCAGTCGGCGTCCGGGCCCGCACCGGCGCCGGAGGCGGGCTTCCAGTCGCGGATCAAGGTCATCCGCGCGGCGGTCATCGGCACCGTCGTCGAGTACTACGACTTCGGCATCTACGGCTACATGGCCACGTTCGTGGCGATGCTCTTCTTCGTCTCGGAGGACCCGACGGCGGCCCTGCTGGGCACGTTCGCCGCGTTCGCCGTCGCGTTCTTCATGCGCGTGCCCGGCGGCATCCTCTTCGGCCACATCGGGGACCGCTACGGGCGCAAGCGGGCCCTGTCCTGGACCATCCTGCTGATGGTCCTGGCCACCGCGGCCATCGGCGTACTGCCCAACTACTACACGCTCGGCGTCTGGGCGACCGTCCTGCTGGTCCTGTGCCGCTGCGTCCAGGGCTTCGCCGCGGGCGGCGAACTCGGCGGGGCCAACGCCTTCGTGGCCGAGTCCGCCCCGGCCCGCTGGCGGGCCACCCAGACCTCCCTGGTCAACTCGGGCACCTACTTCGGCTCGCTGTTCGCCTCGCTGGTGGCGCTCACCTTCACCACGGTCTTCACCGAGCAGCAGATGCTGGACTGGGCGTGGCGCCTGCCGTTCCTGCTCAGCCTGCCCATCGGCGTCATCGGCCTCTACATCCGCAGCCACCTGGACGACACCCCGCAGTTCAAGCAGCTGGAGGACAAGGGCGAGACCGAGCGCATGCCGATCCGGACCCTGCTGGTCACCAACTGGCGGTCCGTGCTGAAGATCATCGGCCTGGGCGCGGTGATCACCGGCGGCTACTACATCGTCTCGGTGTACGCGGCCACCTACCTCCAGACCACGGCCGGGCACTCCGCCCAGCTGGCCTTCGCCTCGACCTCGGTCGCCATGGTCGTCGGCGCCGCCACGCTGCCGCTCTCGGGCTACCTGGCCGACACCATCGGCCGCAAGAAGGTCATCCTCATCGGCAGCGTCGGGGCCGCGCTCCTGGGCTTCCCGATGTTCATGATGATGTCCGCCGGCCCGGCCTGGGCCGCGATCGTGGGCCAGACGGCGCTGTTCGTGTGCGTCTCGGTCGTCAACGGCGCCTCGTTCGTCACCTACGCCGAGATGCTGGGCGCCTCCACCCGCTACAGCGGGATCGCGCTCGGCAACAACGTCACCAACACGCTCCTGGGCGGCACCGCGCCCTTCGTCGCGACCTGGCTGATCAGCGCCACCGGCCAGCCGCTGGCTCCCGCGGGCTACTTCGTCCTCACCGCCCTGGTGACGCTGGTGGCCGTCCTGTTCGTCACCGAGACCCGCGGCACCGAACTGCCGATCGACTGAGAGGAGAAGGCACATGCGCACAGCGGACGCGACGAGCGGCGGAACCGGACACGGACTGGCCGGACGCGTCGTCCTGGTGACCGGCGCCGCGGGCGGCATGGGCAGGGCCGAGGCCCTGGCACTGGGACGCGAGGGCGCCCGGGTCTGGGTGGCCGACCTGGACGCGGAGCGGGGCGAGGACACGGCCCGCCAGATCGGTGAGCTGGGCGCGACGGCCCGGTTCGCCCGCCTGGACGCCGCCGACCCGGACGACTGGGCGCGCCTGCGCGACCGGATCGCGGAGGAGGACGGCGGACGCCTGGACGGGCTGGTCAACAACGCCGGGGTCAGCCACCGCTTCGGGATCGCCGACACCACGGACGAGGACTGGCGCCGCGTGCTCGACGTCAACCTGTCCAGCGTGTTCTACGGCATGCGGTCCATGGCCCCGCTGCTGCGCGCGTCGGGGTCGGCGTCGGTGGTCAACGTGTCCTCCATCGCCGGGATGACCGGCTACTTCTCCGCCTCCTACGGCGCGAGCAAGTGGGGCGTGCGCGGCCTGAGCAAGGTGGGCGCGCTGGAGTTCGCGTCCTGGGGCGTGCGGGTGAACTCCCTGCACCCCGGGCTGGTGGACACCCCGCTGCTGCGCTCGGGGACCGACGACTTCGTCGAGGAGAGCCTGCGCTCGGTGCCCGCCGGCCGGGTGGCCGAACCCGGGGAGGTCGCCGACGTGGTGCTGTTCCTGCTGTCGGAGGCCTCCCGGTACGTGACGGGGGCCGAACTGGTCGTCGACGGCGGCCTGACCTCCGGCGGCCTCTACCACCGGATCACCTCGGGCCTGCGGGAGGGGCCCGTCTGAGTGTCCGGACACGACTCCGGGGAGGCGCCCACCGTCCAGGTGCGCCTCCCCGGTTCCCGGAGCGCGGGGCTTCGGTGACCCCCGGCGCCTCCGGGACCGGCCCGCGCCGCGCAGGCGCCGTCAGGCGGCGGCCCGGTCGGTGACGCGCCGGATGGCCTCGACGGCGAGTTCGGGCTGGTCGACGTGGATGTGGTGGCCGCTCTCCTCGGCGGTGCTGAGCCGGCTCTCACCGGACACCTGGAGCCACCGCTCCTGGCCCTCGGCCCACACGCGCTCCAGTTCGGCGCCGTACTCGGGGATCTCACCGAGGTACCGGACCCCGTGCTGGATGACCTCCGTCGGGATGTCCCCGGCCGAGCGGACCTCCGCGTCGCTGTCGATGACGATGCTCTCGGGGTTCTCGCCCCGGAACACCGCGAGGTTCTGCGCGCGCACCTCGGCGCCCGGGCCGGTCGCCGACTCGGGGATCACCTCGTTGATGTCGTCGAGCATCGTCGGTGACGTGGCGTCCAGCAGCACCAGGCCCCTGACCCGGTCCTGGTGGTCGGGGGCGTAGCGGGCGGCGATCAGCCCGCCCAGCGAGTGGCCGACCAGGACGACCGGTCCGTCACCGGCGACGTCGTCCAGGACAGCGGTCAGGGTCCGCCCGGCGTCGGCGACGCTCTGGGGGCCGGGCGGCTGGTCGCTCCCGCCCTCGCCGAACCGGTCGTAGGAGCAGACCCGGTCCCCCTCGCCCAGGGTCCCCTGGAGGTCGGCCATGGTGTCCAGGCCGTCGCCCATCCCGGCCATGAGGACGATGACCGGCCGTTCGCCGGCCGGGGCGCCGGAGCAGGAGACGTTCAGGGAACCGCCCTCGACGTCGAGCGTCTTGGTCCCGGTGAACAGCTCCCCGTCGGTCATCACGTCCTCCGCGGCCGACTCCAGGCCGGACTCCACCTCCTCCAGACCGGCGCCCACGTCCTCCAGGCCGGACCGCACATCGGAGCACCCGACGAGGCCGGTCCCGGCCACGGCCAGGCACAGTGCGGTCAGGGCGGTCGTCCGGATGGTGCGCGACATCGGGGCCTCCAGCGAGGGAATCGGGACGGGGGCGTCGAGTGGTGCCGC
>NZ_QPFC01000632.1:0-3628 GCF_003427465.1 Nocardiopsis sp. TNDT3
GGAGGGGAAGGCGCCGCGACCGTGGCGGAGCCCGCTACACGGGCGCGTGGGGCCCGTACTGCCGGGGCGGCTCGGGCTCGGGGATCACGCCCGCGTTCTCCTGCGCCTCGGCGGCCATCTCCATGTTGCCGTTGAAGTAGTGGGTGACGGCTGTGCTGGTGTTGGTCACGGCGCTCACGGCCAGGCCGGCCATGTCGCCCATGAGCCCGAAGTTGTGCTCGGCGAACTCGCCCAGCGCGACGCTGACGGGCGTGCTGTTCGCCTCCTCGTTGATGGCCGTGATCAGGTTCTCGGCGGAGGTCATCGCGCCGACGAGGCCGTCGCTGCCGCCCTCCTCGCCGATGTATCCGGCGACGCTGGTCAGCACGGCGCCCACCTCGGCGGGCTGGATGTTCCACCCGGACATGCGGACACTCTCCTCTCAGGGGCTCTCGGAGCTCTCGGGGGCTTCAGGAGTCGCCGGGGCGCGAGAAGGCGCCCGCGCGGAAGTTGGCGGGCGGCGCCGCGTCCGCGGACGCGGGTTCCTCCCGGCGCTGGACGGCCTGGATCTGCTCGTTGAGCATGCCCAGGGACGCGTGCAGGGCGGCGAGGTCGTCCCGGAGCCGGGAGCGCATCCGCGCGGAGGCCATGACGAGCCTGGGGTGGACGCCGCGGGCGGCGCCCCCGTCGGAGGCCTCGGGCAGATCCTCGTCGAGGACGGCCTGTTCGTCGCTCGGCTCCACCAGGTCGAACTTCATGTACTCCCCCTCTCGGCCGGGCCGTGTCCGTTCCTTGTGACGTCCGAAGGCCCTCGGTGGTTCGGGAAACCTCGCGCACACCCTATTCTTGCGCGCGGACAGTCCTTCTGCCCAGGGGTTGTCCGCTTCGCGCCAGGGAGTCCGCTCCGTACGGACCCGCGGGGTCGGGGCGCTCGGGCCGCACCCTTAGTCTTGTGCCCATGACCCGCGCCAAACTCGACAAGAAGCCCCAGGACGTCGCGGCGATGTTCGACGGCATCGCCGACAGGTACGACCTCGTCAACGACGTCATCTCGCTGGGCCAGGACCGCATCTGGCGCAAGGCCGCGGTCAACGCGGTCGACGCCTACAGCGGCGAACTCGTCCTGGACCTGGCGGCGGGGACGGGCACCTCCTCGGAGTCCTTCGTCAGGAAGGGCGCCCGCGTGGTGGCCTGCGACTTCTCCCTCGGCATGCTCCGCGCCGGGGTGCGGCGGCGCGGGGGGGCCTCCCGGGGCGGCGTGACCTTCGTGGCGGGCGACGCCCTGCACCTGCCCTTCGCCGACGAGACCTTCGACGCGGTCACGATCTCCTTCGGCCTGCGCAACGTCAACGACGTGGACCAGGCGCTGCGCGAGCTGCGGCGGGTCACCAAGGTCGGCGGGCGGATGGTCATCTGCGAGTTCAGCCACATCCCGGTCGAGTTCGTGGACCGGCTCTACTCCACCTACCTCATGGGCGCGCTGCCCAAGATCGCGGGCATGGTGTCCGGCAGCGGCGAGTCCTACGACTACCTGTCCGAGTCGATCATGGCCTGGCCCAAGCAGCCCGAGCTGGCGCGCCGCCTCCAGGACGCGGGCTGGTCGCGGGTGGCCTGGCGCAACCTGTCGACGGGGATCGTCGCGCTGCACCGAGGCTTCCGCGACAAGTAGCGGCACGGTCCGGAACGTTTCGGGTGTGACGCCAGGGGTGCCGGGAGCGCCAGAGGTATCGCGCTCGCGCTGATCCCGCTCCTGGCGTCGCGTTCTGCTCCTGGCTCCATGTTCGCGGCCGGGGTCGTCTCCGGCGGCGGCCACGCCGGGAGGGCCGTTCCCCGACCGCGCCACCGAACCCCCCGGGGCCCGTCCCCGCGAGTCCCGCGGTCTCGCGCCGAGTTCGTCCCGCGGACCCCGCACGGCCGGGGCACACCAGGCATAAAAATTTCGTAATCCCGAGGAGTGCCCCGCTCCTCGGGATTTTCGTGTTGCCCGTGTGGCGCCTGGGGCAGTGGTCACCATTCTGAACTGGGGCTCTCGCGGAGCGTGACGTTGTTCGGGGCGTGTGAAGCCTTCTGGGGCCTATATCCCCTTTGGTAGCAGGCCGTCTGAATACCCCCCGGGGACTCGCCTCCGACTGCGGGAGGGTCTAGACTGCCGAAAAGGGCTTGTGAAGTGCTTCACAAGTCTAGGAGGTATAGGACACATGCCTCTATGTCGGACATAACGGACTCCCCACAGCACCCATACAACTCCCCCCGTGAGCGGGTCCATCCCGCAGGCAGACCCGCCACGGT
The DNA here is from genome assembly GCF_003427465.1 of Nocardiopsis sp. TNDT3. NCBI lineage: Bacteria > Bacillati > Actinomycetota > Actinomycetes > Streptosporangiales > Nocardiopsidaceae > Nocardiopsis > Nocardiopsis sp. TNDT3. Next base: position 2,269 of record NZ_QPFC01000632.1, read on the forward strand.
GCATCCGCGCGAGCAGTCGAGGACCCACCCGTGAGCGAGACAGCCACCTCCTCTCCCCGAGGCCGGGAGCGGACCGAGTACGACGCCGACGTGATCGTGGTCGGCGCAGGTCCCTCCGGCTCCACCACCGCCTACTACCTTGCCCAGGCAGGACTGGACGTCCTGCTCCTGGAGAAGACCTCCTTCCCGAGGGAGAAGGTCTGCGGAGACGGACTCACCCCCCGCGCGGTGAAGCAGCTCACCGCCATGGGTGTCACCTTCGACGACCCGGGGTGGATGAAGAACCACGGCCTGCGCATCATCGGCGCGGGCGTCCGCCTGGAGCTGCCCTGGCCCGACCTGGCCGCCTACCCGGGTTTCGGCCTCGTGCGCACCCGTTACGACTTCGACCAGATCGTGGTCAACCGCGCGGTGGCCGCCGGGGCCAAGCTCCTGGAGCGCACCACCGTCACCGGCCCCCTCATGGACGAGCGCAGCAACCGCATCGTCGGAGTCCGGGCCAAGAACGCCGACCGCGAGCCCGTCACCTTCCGGGCGCCGCTGGTCGTGGCCGCCGACGGCAACTCCTCCCGGCTGTCCGTGGCCATGGGCATCCGCAAGCGCGACGACCGGCCCATGGGCGTGGCCGTGCGCACCTACTTCGAGAGCCCCCGCCACGAGGACGACTACCTGGAGTCCTGGCTGGAGCTGTGGGACCGCAGCGGCGACAAGGACGTCCTCCTGCCCGGCTACGGCTGGGTCTTCGGCGTCGGCGACGGCACCAGCAACGTCGGCCTGGGCATCCTCAACTCCACCGCGTCCTTCCAGGACATGGACTACCGCAAGCTCCTGCGCCGCTGGACCGAGTCCATGCCCGAGGAGTGGGGCTTCACCGAGGACAACCAGAAGGGCGCCATCCGTGGCGCCGCACTGCCCATGGGCTTCAACCGGGTGCCGCACTACTCCCGCGGCCTCATGCTCGTCGGCGACGCGGGCGGCATGGTCAACCCCTTCAACGGCGAGGGCATCGCCTACGCCATGGAGGCCGGGAACATCGCCGCCGACGTGATCGTGCAGGCGCACGGCAGACCCACCCAGCAGACCCGCGAGCGGGCCCTGCTGCGCTACCCGGACGTGCTCGCCGACACCTACGGCGGCTACTACACGCTCGGCCGCTACTTCGTGAAGGTCATCGGCCAGCCCGAGTTCATGAAGTACGCGACCAGGTACGGCCTGCGCCAGCGCACCCTCATGAAGTTCGTGCTGAAGATGCTGGCCAACCTCACCGAGCCCACGCAGGGAGACGCCATGGACAGGGTCATCAACGGCCTGTCCCGCATCGCCCCCGCGGCCTGACGGGCGGGTCCGGGCGCCCGCGCCC
>NZ_QPFC01000633.1:0-2267 GCF_003427465.1 Nocardiopsis sp. TNDT3
GGCGGTGCCAGAGCGTCTCGCGTCCTGTGGACAAAAGGCCCCGTTCCCGGGTGTGGGAGCGGGGCCTGGTGGTTCCGGGGAGCCAGCCGGAGACGTCAGTCGTGCGGCACCGAACCCGACACCGGATCGATCTGGTCCCGCATGTCCGCGGCCTCGATCTCCTCCCGGGTGATTCCGAGGATGAACGCGATCGTGTCCAGGTAGGGCACGCTCACCGAGGTGTCGGCCTGCTGCCGCACGACCGGCTTGGCGTTGAACGCCACGCCCAGCCCCGCCGCCTGCAGCATGTCCAGGTCGTTCGCGCCGTCGCCCACGGCCACGGTCTGCTCCAGGGGCACACCGGCCTCCGCGGCGAACCGCTCCAGGGTGGTCGCCTTGCCCTTGCGGTCGATGATCGGCCCCACCAGTTCGCCGGTGAGCTTGCCGTCGACGATCTCCAGGGTGTTCGCGGCGGCGTAGTCCAACCCGAGGCGCTCCACGAGCACGTCCGTGAACTGGGTGAAGCCGCCGCTGACGATCCCGCACTCGTACCCCAGGCGCTTCAGGGTGCGGACCAGCGTCCTGGCGCCCGGTGTCAGCTGGATCTCCTCGCATACCTTGGGAATGGCGGAGGCGTCCAAGCCCCTCAGCAGCATCACCCGGCGGCGCAGCGACTCCTCGAAGTCCAGCTCGCCGCGCATGGCCTCCTCGGTGACCCGGGCGACCTCGTCCGCGCATCCGGCGTGCGCGGCCAGCAGCTCGATGACCTCGCCCTGGATCAGCGTGGAGTCCACGTCCATGACGATGAGGTGCTTGGCCCGCCGGTGCAGGCCGCTGGGCTGCACGGCCACGTCCACCCCCTGGGTGGACCCCTCCATGGCGAGTTCGGCGCGCAGCTGGTCGGCGTCACCGCCGGAGATCTCCATCTCCACGGAGGTCACCGGGAAGCTGGACAGCCGCTCGATCCGGTCGATGTTCGCGCCCGCGCGCGCGACGCACGAGGTGAGGGCGCCCAGGGCGCCGGGACGCAGCGGGTCGGCCAGGACGGTCACGTGCAGCCGGTCGTGGACGACCGCCTTCACGCGGCCGTTGTCCTTCCCTCCGCTCTTGCCGTAGCCGACCTCCATGTCGAGGTCGATGGCGGTCTTGTCGAGCGCGTTGCGGACCTCCTCGAAGACCCGCGAGGGACTCACACCGGGAGCCACCCGCTCGTCCACCTCCAGGACCGCGCCTAGCACGAGGCGGCCCGCGAGGACCACCTGTTCCAGGTCGGCGATGGTCACCGGAAAGACGGAGAGGGTGCTCAGCAGACGAGCACTGATGCCCGGACGGTCGTGGCCGGTCACCGTCACCAACAGCGTGGATTTCTCATTCATGGCGGTGTCCACGGTACTCGGCCGTCCCGGAGGGGCGTCGCGCAGGGCTGACCCTTTTCCCAGCTAGTTCACTATGTGGACAGCTGTAGGCGCGACGTACGTCACCTGTCCTTCCGACTCTTCTTCTTTCGCTTGGGGCCCTTGGCCTTGACGTCCACCCCGCCCAGCATGCAGGTTCCCGTCAGACGGACGACCGGGGCGTTCGGATCGGTGACCTGGTCCGTTCCGTGCAGATCGGCGCCGCCCAGGATCCCGGACGTGTTGTTGATCACCCTGACCCCGTGGGGCACGACGATGTCCACTCCGCCCATGATCACCGCGACCTGGATGGTCACCTCGTGCTGGCTGAGCACAGCCTCGCGCAGGTCCAGTTCCACCCCGCCGCACAGCACGGACACGTTCGTGCGCGGCTCGACCAGCCAGCGGCCCTTGCGCTCGCAGCCGCCGAACACCGCGACCAGGTTCTCCGAGCCCTTGCTCTGTCCGGCCAGGTCACGCGCCTCGCTGCCCAGGATCTCCATGCCGCTGGGCGCGTCGGAACGCCGTTCCATCGACGCGTAGTCGTACCCGTGGCCGGGCGCGGGCAGGTCCTCCACGATGGGTCCGAGCTCGCCCATGGTCTTGGCCCTGTAGAGGGTGTCCAGTCGCTCCTCGTGCTCGACCGGTGTCAGCCGCCCCTCGGCCAGGGCCTCGCGCAGCCGCTCGGCAACCTTGTCCCGGTCCGCGTCGGAGGCTCGGATGTGCTCGGGCTGCATGATGACGGGTCTCCTCGTTCCTTCCGTGGGGCCGGGGATCCGGCCGACCACACAACCAGTATCGGTATTCTCCGCCTTCCCGGGATCAGGTAACGCCCCTGGCCCGACCCCGAGAATTCCGTTCCCCGTCCCAGGGTGTTCCCGCCCCCCTCCAGAG
>NZ_QPFC01000634.1:0-4543 GCF_003427465.1 Nocardiopsis sp. TNDT3
CCCCCTGCCCCCCTCTTCCGGTTCGTTCAGACCCCCGCCAGCGTGGTGACGACGGAAATGGCGACCAGCATCAGGGAGACCCCCATGATGGTCCACACGACGCCGCCGACCCCGTCCGCGGCGATCTCGGACCGCCCCAGCTTCCCGACCGCCATCTTCGCGGCGGAGTAGAGGATGCCGATGACCCCGAGGACGACGATCACCCCCTGCGCCAGCCCGAGGAACCGTTCGATCGGGTCCGCGTCGGACTGGCCGCTCCACCGGCCCCACTCGGGCAGCTGTGGCACGGGGTCCCACCGCACCTCGGCCGGGAGCAGCGCGCCCAGCTGGACGGCGTCCGCCGCCGAGGGCAGGAGCGCGGCGAGCGTCATCCGCCCGCCACGTCGGCGACCGTCCGGATGACCGGAATGGCGACGAGCATCAGGGAGATGCCCATGATCGTCCAGACCAGTCCGCCGACGCCGTCGGCGGCGAGGTCGGACCGGCCGAACTTGCCGATCGCCATCTTGCCCGCGGCGAAGAGGATGCCGATGATCCCGATCACGACGATGATGCCCTGACCCCAGTTGATGATCTGCTGGATGGGGTTGGCGCTGCCGTTGAAGCCCGGAAGCTCCGGGTTGTTCGACCAGTCGAAGCTGTCCATGGGGAGGACGGCCATGTGGCTGGCCACATCGCTCGCGGCGTACAGAAATCCGTCCATGCGTATCAGTTCTCCTCACCCTGAGGCCTGGCGCGCCAGGGTCTCGCTCGCCGCGCTGTGGCACGCGTTCCTGATCTCGTCCAGAGTCCGTTGCGCCCTCTTGGGCAGTCTCACCTGACCCGCGTCGGCTGCGTCCACGTAGCGCAGACCCGCGACGAAGGGGAACCGGACCAGGTGTCCGACCCGGTCCCGCACCAGGCGCAGCCGCGCCGAGGACTCGGGGGGCTCGGGACCGGCGCCGTCCGCCACCGCCACCAGGGCCGCCGCCCGCAGACCGTTGCGCTCCAGGACGTCGATGACCTCCGCGGCCCGTGCCGTCGAGGCGACGCTGTTGCCGCAGACGAGGACCAGGGGACGGCCGAAGGCGCCGATCGCGCCCCTGTCGGACGAGTAGGCGCCCAGGTCCCAGGGCGTGTCCAGCAGCACCCGGAGCGTGGTGGTGCCCGCGCCTCCGTGGCAGCCGAGCACGACCATCTCCCTGGCCCAGTCCGGCAGCGCCCCGTCCGGCGGCGCCCCGGCCGACGGGCCGTGCCCGTCGCCCGTGTCGGTCCGTCGCCTCCTCATGGCTTCCCCTCGTCCGCGTCGTGAGAGCGCCGGTTCCCTGCGGGGAACCGCGCGGTTCCTGGTCCCCACCGCTTCCGGGGCCGGACGTCGCGCACGGCCGGGCCCTCGGGGGCCGGCTCCTCCGCCTTCCGCCCGCCGGGCGCCCAGGGCCTTTCCGCGCGCCGTGGGGAAGCCGCGAACACGCGGGAGGAAGGGTGGCGCTGCCTGGCCGGGGCGGGGGTCGAACAGCAGGCTATATATACCGTGTCGCGCCGAATCCGACCAGGTGACCGCTCCCATGCCGACTACTTTGAGTCATCTTGTGGCCCGAGGGGAATCTGAAAAGCGAATAAACCCTTGATGTTCTCGCTGACTCAGGAGAACCGCGCGGCTCTCCTGCGTCATAACTCATGCTCAATGGCCGTTCGGTGCTCCGGCGTCCATTCGGGACCTTCGGCTTTTGCGTGACCGGCCTTCACGGATGGTTATCCGAAACGTTATGAACTATCACTCTTCGTGGTTTTCATGTTTTTCCTGTCCCTATTGCGCCGCCGATATTCCTGCGGGTATGGATGGGTGATTCCTGTCCACGTTCCCTGCTAGTGGGTGCCCATGATCAGAACAGCGGGTCCTTCATGAGCGACTTCGCCGGCGGTTCGCGGGAGAAGACGATCGTGTTCGCGATCGTGGGAGGCCTGGTCGTCGCCCTCCTGTTCCTGGGGTTCCAGCTCCTCCCGGGATCGGGCGGCGGGGAGGACCCTCCCGTCTCCTCGCCGGGCGGGAACGGGGAGCCCTCCGCGGCCGGTGCCGGGGACCTCGGCGACGTCATGTCCCTGATGCCGTACTCGGAGGAGCAGCTCCGGAGCGGAGCCGAGACCGCGCGGGACTTCGTCGCGGCCTACAGCGAGGTCGTCCCCGACGAGAGCGGGGACGAGCGCCTCGACCGCCTCTCCCCGATGATCTCGGAGGAGTTCTTCGGCACCGTGGAGGACCTCGTCCTCGGCGCCCCGAACAGCGCGACCGCGCGGAACCCCCAGCCGACCAGCGCGTCGGCGACGGTCACGGGGATCCGCAACGTCGGCACCGGGTCGGTCATCTACGAGGTGGAGGCGCGCTTCCTGACCGACGCCGGGGACGACGGGGGGAACGAGCCCGTGGCGTACGCGGTCACCGTGGTGCCCGAGGGTGAGGGCTGGGCCGTCTACGCCTTCCAGGGCGCGGCCCTCGGAAACGTCGGGGAGGCCGGATGAGCGGCGTCCGCTCCGTCTCCGACGCCGCGGCGCGCCTGCGGTCGCGGGTGCGCGGACTCCTCCTGCCCCGGCGCGGGCGCGACGGCGACCGGGGCGCCGCGAGCGGGGCCGCGCGCGTGGGCGGGGGCGTCACGGCGCTCGCGGTCATGGGCGGCATCGCCTACGCCGCCACCATGTGCGGCCCGGGCGGCGGCGCCACGGCGAGCGGCTTCGGCGGATCGGACTCGTCGACGGGTGTGGTCCAGGCGTCCGCGTCGTCGTCGCGCGAGACGATCACCATCAGCTCCCACGGCGAACAGGGCTCCTCCACCAAGACCGTCCGGGTGGACGTCCCCGAGAACGTCCTGCGGGCGCACCGCACCGCCGCCGAGGCCTACGGCCTGCCCTGGGAGCTCCTCGCCGCGGTCGGCGCGATCGAGACCCAGAACGGCGCCTACGTCTCCACGGACCCGAACTGGCACTCCGGCCTGAACGAGGGCGAGCGCAACCCCTACGGCGCGGCCGGGATCGTCCAGTTCGGCGTGCAGGACCCGCGGACGGGGCAGGTCGGCGGCCGGCTCGGCAGCGCGGGCAACGCCTGGGGAGGCAAGCCCAAGGAACCGGTCGCGGACCGCCGCTGGCACTACGACGTGGGCGAGATGCCCGCCAACCCGCGTTACTTCGGCATCGACGGCAACGACGACGGGATGGTCAACGTCTGGGACCCGTGGGACAACATCACCTCGGGGGCCTTCCGGCTCGCCTACTACGCCCAGCAGGCCCGGGACAACGGATCCGCCTCCGTCTGCGGGAGCGGACGGGGGGACCTGAGCCCCATCGAGTGCACGGTCTACAGGCACAACCCCGCCAGGTGGTACGTCGCTCAGGTCCTGGAGGTGGCCGAGTACTACCGGGGTTCCGGCATCGCCCCGACCTCGCCCTCCCTCACCGTCCAGGCCGCGTCCTTCGGCGGCGGCGGCCAGGACTGCGAGGAGCAGGGGGGCGGGGCCTCCCGGGCCGCGTTCCTGGGCGACGTCAGCGACAGGCACCGGAGCGTGGTGCAGTTCGCCAGGGACCAGATCGGCAAACCCTACGTGTGGTCCGCGACGGGGCCCGACGCCTACGACTGCTCGGGCCTGGTCATGGCCGCGTGGAACTCCGTGGGCGTCACGATCCCCCGGACCACCTTCGCCCAGTGGCAGGACGGGGACCCCGCCTCATCCTGGGACGGGGCGCAGGTCGGCGTGGTGGCGAACGGGGCCCTCGACGTCGGCGAGCTGCAGGCGGGCGACCTGCTCTACTTCCACTACGCCGGGCAGTCCCCGTCCCACATGGGGATGTACACCGGTGACGGCATGATGATCCACGCACCGGCGACGGGCAAGACCATCACCGAGGTGTCGATCGAGACCGAGCACTACCGGTCGGTCTTCGTGGGGGCGATCCGGATCGATCCGGGATCGTCCGGCGACGAGCCGGAGAGCATGATGGCGTGACCGCCCGACCCCGCTACACCACACACGAACCGAAAGGACGGCCCGTCATGGCTCTCCCACTCGCACTCCTCGGGGGCACAGCGCTCCGCGCAGCCGGACAGAGAGCCCTGACCTTCATCGGTCAACGCGGGGGCGCCTGGCTCGCGTCGAAGGGCGGCTGGAAGGGCCTGGGCAAGGGGGTGCTCCTGGGCGGCCTCAAGCTCGGCGCCAAAGTCGGCCTCAAGGGACTCTCGGGCCTCGGGAACATGGCCTTCGGCGCGGGCGGGGCCGTCCTGGGCGCCGCTGGCGCCGCCATCGGCGGTGCCACCGGACTGCTGAGCACGCTGGCCGGGGTCTTCGAGTCCGGCGGAGCCGCGCAGTCCACGGGCTCCAGCGGCCTCATCGCGAGGATGGAGCAGAGACAGGCGGCCGCCGGGACCGCCTGAGGCCCGAGCCTCGCACCGCTTCCCCCGGGAGCGGCCCGTCCCGTCGGTGCCCGCGCGCGGCCCCGCCGCGGCCACGGTATCTTCGCACCGGTGAGCGCCTGCCCCGCGCGCTCCCGCCGATCCCCCTCCCCGCCCGTCGGCGACGAC
>NZ_QPFC01000635.1:0-5333 GCF_003427465.1 Nocardiopsis sp. TNDT3
GCCCAGGCGCACCCCGGCCACCAGTCCGCCGCCGCCCACCGCGACGACGATGGTGTCGCACTCGGGCGCGTCGGCGGCGATCTCCAGTCCGATCGTGCCCTGACCGGCCACGACGAGGGCGTCGTCGAAGGCGTGCAGGTAGCGCACGCCCTCGGCCTCGGCGCGGGCGCGGGCCGCCTCGGCGGCCACCGCGTAGTGCTCTCCCACTCTGACGACCTCGGCGCCGGTGGCGGCCAGCGGCGCCGCCTTGGCCTCGGGGATCGACTCGGGGACGTAGACCGTCGCGCGCACGCCCAGCAGGCGGGCGGCGGTGGCCACCCCCAGGCCGTGGTTGCCGCCGGAGGCGGTGATCACCCGGTCGGCGGCCTCCCCGCCCAGCAGGGCGTTGAGGGCGCCGCGCAGCTTGAACGCCCCGGTGCGCTGGAGGTGCTCCAGCTTGAGCGTCAGCGGACGCCCGTCCACCTCGGCGTGCATGACCGGGGTGCGGCGGGCGTAGGGGGCGATGCGTTCGGCGGCGGCACGGACATCGGTGGCCGTGGGCGCGGCGTGCGCGGTCGTGGTGCTCATACAGCCCACTGTGCCCCTACCGGCCATTAACTTAAAGTTGGGTCTGCTAAAGATCGTTAAGCGAAACTTTGTACCTGGCTTTGTGTGAAAGGAGGGCCGCCGTGCTGGACGCCAACCGGGTGCGGGTGCTCGTGGAGATCGCGCACGCGGGCTCGATCGCCGCGGCCGCCGAGCGCCTGTCCTTCACCCCGCCCGCCCTGTCCCAGCAGCTCACCAAACTGGAGCGCGAGGTCGGCTGCACCCTGGTCGAACGCGGCCGCACCGGGGCCACCCTCACCGAGGCGGGCAGGGTCCTGCTCGAACACGGCGAACGGGTGCTGGGGGAGCTGCGCGACGCCGAGGCCGCCGTGCGCGCCGTGGCCGGCGAGTCCCCCGAGCGCCTGTCCCTGGGGGCCTTCGCCAGCGCGGGCAAGGTCCTGCTGCCCGCCACCCTGGCCGCCTTCGGGCGCCAGCACCCCCAGGTGCGGCTGTCGCTGTCCGACATCGAGCCCCCGGGCGGGTACGGCCTGGTCGCCTCCGGGGACCTGGACCTGCTCCTGACCCACCGCTACCCGGGCGTGCCCCTGCCGCGCTCCGGGGGCCTGCACCGCGAACGCGTCCTGGTGGACCCGCTGCTGGTGGTCGTGCCCGAGGGCCACGCCCTGGCCGACCGCGACGTGGCGCTGGCCGACCTGGCGGGCGAGGAGTGGATCTGCGGGGCCCCGGGCATCTACAACCGGATCAGCCTGGACACCGCCGCCGCTGCCGCCGGGGTGAGCCTGAACGTGGCCTACGAGACCCGCGACTACGAGGTGGCCCTGGCCCTGGTCGAGGCCGGGGTGGGGGTGGCCCTGGTCCCGCTGAGCATCCTGCGCTCGGACCGCCGGGGCGGCTGGGTCAGCCGTCCGCTGCGCGGCACCCGCCTGGCCCGAGAGATCTACGCCGTGCACCGGCGCCGCCCGCCCGAGCCGGTCCCGGCGATGGTCGAACTCCTGCGCGGCGTCGCGTCCCGGGCGCTGGGCGGAGCCGGGGACGCGGCCGGGGCCCGCGGCGGCGGGGATGCGGCCGGGACGGGCACCGGCGGCTCTCGCCCGGGCGGGGGAATGGGAGACGAGGGCACTGGCGGGTCTCACAGCGGAGGGGAACCCGGCGGGCTGGGCGCGTTCCAGCGGTAGAGCAGCGCCAGCAGCCGCACGGCGAAGCACAGCACCGCCCCCACCACGGCGATCCACCCCCAGGTCAGGCCCGCCCAGTACGCGACGGCGACCAGGCCCGCGCCCAGCAGGGCGGGGACGGCGTACAGGCGCGAGTTGGCGCTCAGCACGGTCGGCACCCGGTTCAGCAGGACGTCGCGGATCGTGCCGCCGCCCACCCCGGTGACGACGCCGAGCAGGGTGGCCTGGAGGGGGCCGAAACCCAGCTCCAGGGCCTTGGTCGCCCCGATCACCGCGAACAGGCTCAGCCCGGCCGCGTCGAAGACGAGGATGGGCCGGTTCAGGTGGGTGAGCTGCCTGCTGAGGAAGAACGCGGCGGTCGCGCCCAGCAGCGCCGTGCAGATGTAGCGCCAGTCCTGGAAGGTCGCGGGGGTCACGCCGAGCAGCAGGTCGCGGATGACGCCGCCGCCCAGGGCGGTCACCACGCCCAGGGCCAGGACGCCGACGATGTCCAGGCGCGCGGTGCGGATGCCGGTCAGCGCCCCGTCGACGGCGAAGGCGAGGATGCCGACGAGGTCCAAGGCGAGGATCAGGGTCTGCGTGGACATGCGCGTGCGCCGGGGACGGCGGTTCCTTTCGGACGGGGCGGTGGCAGGGATGCCGATCGGCTATTCCACCACGTCCGGGACGCGTGTGACGCGCGCGGGTGCTGTGACGCGCCGTACAGAGGTTCCGCGTGCGGGCACGCGCTCTCCCGCCCCGGGTGGCGGAGCGTGTGGACACCAGCGGTCCGCGTGTCGGCGCCCCGGCCCGGGGCGTGTGCCTGCGCCCGGGCTCCGGGCGGAGGGACGCCCCGTCGGCGCGGTGCGCGGTGGCGCGTGTGCCGGGGGCGGCCCGAACCGAGGCGCGCACGGCCGCGACCGGGGCACCGTCGCCCCGGCCCGGACCGGACCGCGCGAACCCGGAGAATGACGGCGTGTCGGGACTTCCCCGGAACACGGGCAGGCGACACCATCGGGGGTGACCGGGACCCGGGCGGAACGAGGACACATGCAACACATGGACGCGATCGTCATCGGAATGGGGCCGGGCGGTGAGACCGTCGCGAGTCGGCTGCTCGCCGCCGGCAAGCGCGTGGCGGTGGTCGAGCGCGAACTCATCGGCGGCGAGTGCGGCTACTGGGCCTGCATCCCCACCAAGGTGCTGCTGCGCCCGCCGGAGGTGCGCCAGGAGGCCGACGGCGCCGCCGGGGTCTCCCGCCCGGACCTGCGCTGGCCCGAGCTGCGCGACTACCGGGACCAGATGATCCGCCACCTGGACGACTCCGCGCAGGTCCAGGGGTACCGGGACCAGGGCGCCCTGGTGCTGCGCGGCGAGGGGCGCGTCATCGGCCGCGACCCGTGGCGGGTGGCGGTGGGCGACACCGAGCTCACCGCCGACCACGTCGTCGTGGCCACCGGTTCGGAGGCGGTGCGCCCGCCGATCGAGGGGCTGGACGACCTGGACCCCTCCGTGGTGTGGACCAACCGCGAGGCCACCACCCTCACCGACGTGCCCGGCCGGGCCGTCGTGGTCGGCGGCAGCGCCGTGGGGGTGGAGCTGGGCCAGTTCCTGGCCCGGATGGGCTCCCAGGTCACCCTGGTCCAGCGCGGCCCGCGCCTGGTGAACCGCGAGGAACCCCGTCTGTGCGAACTGATCAGCGACCAGTTCGACCGCGACGGCGTCACCGTGCACCTGAACACCCAGGTCTCCGCGGTGGCCCGGGACGGGGACGGGATCCGCGCGACCCTGGACAACGGCGAGCACGTGGAGGCGGACGTGATCGTGCTCGCCACCGGCCGCCGCCCCCGCGGCGGCGGCCTGGGGCTGGAGGAGGTCGGGGTGGAGCTGGACCGCGCCAGCCTGCGCGTGGACGAGCGCTGCCGAGCCGCGCCCGGGCTGTGGGGGGTCGGCGACGCCACCGGCCGGGCCCTGTTCACGCACGTGGCCAAGTACCAGGGGCGCGTGGTCGCCGACAACATCCTGGGTAAGGACCGGGCCGCCGACTACACCGGCGTGCCGCGCGTGATCTTCTCCTACCCCGAGATCGCCGGGGTGGGGCTCACCGAGGCCCAGGCGCGGGAACAGGGGATCGACACGGCCACCGCCGAGGCCGACCTGCCCCAGACCCTGGCCCGGCCCTGGACCTACGACACCGACCCGCGCGGCACCCTGGGACTGGTCGCCGACCGCCGCCGCGGGGTGCTGGTGGGCGCGTGGGCGTTCTCCCCGATGGCCTCGGAGTGGATCCACACCGCGGCGCTGGCGATCCGCACCGGCCTGCCGGTCGCGGCGCTGCTGGACTCGATCCCGCAGTTCCCCACGTACAACGAGGCCTACCTCATCGCCCTGGAGAACCTCGAAATGTGAGGCGGCGGCACCGGCGTCCGGCGGGGAGGCCGGACGCCGTCCGGTGCCCGCGGCCCCGGTGCCCCGGGACGCGGACGCCTCGGGGGAGAGGCCAGGGTCGGCCGGTGCCCGAGGCGCGGACCTGCCCGGACGCGGAACGCACCGGGGGTGCGGGCCCGCCCGGCGGGGAAGGTCAGGCCCTCCCCGCCAGGGCGGCCTCCTCCTCGGCCTCCACACCGCGGTTCCACTCGGCCTTGCTCGACTGCCAGCCGTCCTCGTCGCGGCCCAGACGCCAGTACCCCGACACCGACAGCTGTTCCTTGGGCAGACCGTGCTCGACACGCAGCAGACGGCGCAGGTCGCGGACGAAGGCGGCCTCGCCGTGCACGAACGCGTGGACACGGCCCTCGGGGAAGTCGAGGGCGCGCACGGCGGGGACCAGGACCGAGCCCACGGCCTCGTCCCCCCGGTGCAGCCAGTGCACGTGGAAGCCCGGGCCGCCCTCCAGCTTCAGCTCGTCCTCGGGGCCGCCGACCTCGACGAACACGTGGGCGGTGGCGTCCGGGGCCAGCGCCTCCACGGCGGTGGCGATGGCGGGCAGGGCGCTCTCGTCCCCGGCCAGCAGGTGCCAGTCGGCCCCGGGGTCGGGGGAGTAGGCGCCGCCGGGACCCATCAGGCGCAGCCGGTCGCCCGGCCTGGCGCCCGCCGCCCACACCCCGGCCAGTCCGGTGCCGCCGTGGTGGACGAAGTCGAGGGTGAGCCGCCGGGCCTCGGCGTCCCAGTCGCGCACGGTGTAGGTGCGGGTGACCGGCCACTCCTCGCGGGGGCGCTCGGCGCGCACGCGCTCCAGGTCGAAGGGCTCGGGGTCGCCGGGCGCGGGCGGGGGGAAGAGCAGCTTGACGTAGCTGTCGGTGTGCCCGTCGGTGGAGAACGCGTCCAGGCCCTCCCCGCCCAGGACGACCCTGACCATGTGCGGGGTGATCTGCTCGACCGCCTCGACCCTTCCGGTGTGGACGGTCCTGGCCCGTCCCTGCCGCTGTGCCACGGCGCCCTCTTTCTTCCGGGGTGAGTTAGGTAAACCTAAGTAGGACTTACCGTAAGGCACAGGGACGCACCAGGGCAAAACCTGAGCCCGGCGGCAGCGGAACCGGTCCGCGCGGCGCCGCCGCCGGGCGGCTGCGGCAGCCCGCCCCGGGGCGGGACCGGCTCGCGCCTGCGGGGTGGTCAGATCGGGGCCGGAGCCCG
>NZ_QPFC01000636.1:0-1379 GCF_003427465.1 Nocardiopsis sp. TNDT3
GCGCCGCCCTCGCCGGCGCGCTCCTGCTCGCACCCCTCGCGCTCGTCGCCGCGCAGGGCACGGCCGCGGCCGCCCCCGCCTCCTCGGCGGCCGAGGCGCCGGTCCGGGCCGCCGCCAGCCCCGTCGAGACCCACGGCCAGCTGCGGGTCTGCGGCCTCAAACTCTGCGACGAGAGCGGAGAGACCGTCCAGCTCACCGGGATGAGCTCCCACGGCCTGCAGTGGTACAGCGACTGCCTCACCGACGGCTCCCTGGACGCGCTCGCCCACGACTGGAACGCCGACGTCCTGCGCGTGTCCATGTACATCCAGGAGGGCGGCTACGAGACCGACCCGCGCGGCTTCACCGACCGGGTCCACGAACTGATCGAGGAGGGCACCGCACGCGGCATGTACGTCATCGTCGACTGGCACATGCTCACGCCCGGCGACCCGAACCACAACACCGACATGGCGCGCACCTTCTTCTCCGAGATCGCCTCCGTCCACGCCGGCAAGGACAACGTCCTGTACGAGATCGCCAACGAGCCCCACGGGGTCTCCTGGGACGCGATCCGCGGCTACGCGGAGGAGATCATCCCGGTCGTGCGCGCCGAGGACCCCGAGGCCGTCGTGCTCGTCGGCACCCGCGGCTGGTCCTCCCTCGGCCTGTCCGAGGGCTCCGACCACACCGAGATCACCGCCGACCCGGTGGACGCCGACAACATCATGTACGTCTTCCACTTCTACGCCGCCACGCACGGCGACTTCCACCGGGAGGGCCTGCGGGCCGCGGCGCGGGACCTGCCGCTGTTCGTCACCGAGTTCGGCACCCAGGAGGCCACCGGCGACGGGCCCAACGACTTCGCCTCGGCCCAGGCCTACCTCGACCTCCTGGCCGAGGAGCAGATCAGCTGGGTGAACTGGAACTTCTCCGACGACTTCCGCTCCGGCGCGGTGTTCGAGACGGGCACCTGCGCCGCCGACGGCCCCTGGACCGGAACCGAGTCGCTCAAGCCCGCGGGGGAGTGGATCCGCGACCGCATCCGCGAGAGCGGGGTCGTCCCGACCGACCCCACCGATCCCACCGACCCGGACGCGTGCGAGACCCCGGCCTGGTCCTCGGGAGAGGTGTACACCGGCGGCGACCAGGTCAGCCACGGCGGGCGCCTGTACCGGGCCCAGTGGTGGACACGGGGGGAGGAGCCCGGGACCACGGGTGAGTGGGGCGTCTGGCGGGACCTCGGCGCCTGCTGACCGACCCGGGCCAGGCGGTCGGGCCCGGGCACTGAAGCGGAGGCCCTACCAGCCCGGCCGGGGCCGCGGCCACCCGCCCACGGTCGGAGCCGCGGTCCCGGCACCGGGGGCCCGGCCCATTCACGGAGGACACGGGGTGGGGGG
>NZ_QPFC01000637.1:0-2274 GCF_003427465.1 Nocardiopsis sp. TNDT3
GGGGACCCGCCTTCTCCGCCTCCCGCGGGCCGGTCCTCTCCGGACGGCGTCTCCCTGCGGGGGAAGCGGTGCGGCGGCTCCCCCGGCGGCTGCGGCCCGCCCTCGATCGGGTCACCGGCGTCGCCGGGACGCCACTCCTCCGGCGGACGGTGGTTCACCGGGTCCGGGCGCTGTCCCGACTGCTCCGGCGGCACACCCTCGGACTCCCGATCGGACACTGAGAACACCCCTCATGTCAGCGCGGTCCGCCCGCCGATTCACCGCCGTCGGGCGCCTCACGCCTGCACGGTAACCGCGGGGGCGGGCCCGCGCGTGGAGGTCACGGGGCGTTTTCGGTAAGGCCCGGGCAAAGGGCGCACGACAGGGGCCGCGGAGCCCGGTCACCGCGCTCGGCGGCGACAGGCCGACCGGCGGTCAGCGCGCTTCCCCGGTCCGCTCCCGCCGGTCCGCCCGGGCCAGCCGGGCGCGCACGGCGAGCACGAACACCGGCACGGTGAACACGGCCGCGAACAGGTTGAGGCCGCCGAAGCCCGCCTGGGCCAGCACCACACCCGACAGGGCGCCCGCCGCCGCGCCGCCCAGGTTCATCACCAGGTCGCTCACACCCTGCACGCGGGGGCGCACGTCCGCCGCCAGGGACTCCGCCAGCAGCGCCGTCCCGGACACCAGCCCGAACGACCACCCCAGCCCCAGCAGCACCAGACCGACCGTCACCCTGGCCTCATCGTGCCCGGCCGTGCCCGCCACCACCGCGGCGGCGATCAGGATCCCCTGACCGGCCAGCAGGACGGGCACCCGCCCGAACCGGTCGGTGAGCCACCCCACCACCGGCGACAGGGCGTACATGCCGGCGATGTGCAGGGAGATGGTCAGGCCGATCACGGTCAGCGCCGCTCCGTGGTGCGACATGTGCACCGGCGTCATGGTCATGACCGCGACCATCACGGTGTGGCTGGCCACGATGCCGACCACCGCGAGCAGCGCCCCCGGGCCGGCCGCGACCACCCGCAGCGCCCCGGCCACGGACAGCCGGGCTCCGGAGGGGGCCGCGCCGCCGGAGGGGCGGTCCGCGGTGGCCGCGCGGAGCGGGTCCGGGCGCAGCAGGGCGAGGATCAGCAGTCCGCCCAGGACGAACCCGGTGGTGGTGAACAGCACCGGGCCCAGCAGGGCGGGCAGGCCGAACAGGTCGGCCACGCGCGCGCCGGGGCCGGTGAGGTTGGGGCCCGCCACCGAACCGACGGTGGTCGCCCAGACCACGATCGACAGGTCCCGGCCGCGGCTGCGCTCGGAGGCCAGGTCGGCGGCGGCGTGGCGCGCCTGGAGGTTGGTGGCGGTCCCGGCGCCGACCAGGACCATGCCGACGAGGAAGAGCGCGAACGCCTCCAGCACCGTGGCGGCGATGACGACGGTGCCGCCGAGCGCGCCGAGCATCCAGCCCAGCGCGAGGCCGGGTCGGCGGCCGCGCCGGGCTGCCAGCGAGGCCAGGGGCAGGGCGAACACCGCGGCGCCCAGGGTGATCATGGTGGTGGCCATGCCGGACCAGGTGTCGGAGCCGGTGAGTTCGAGGGCGATGAGCGCGCCCACCGCGATCATCGCGCCCATGCCCACGCCCCCGACCACCTGGGCGAGCATGAGGACCAGGACGGTGCGCCGCTGGAGCCGGGCCCGTTCGGACTCGGTGAGGGCGTCCCCTGGCTGAGCGGTGTGTGTCGACACGCGTGCGTCCTCTGTTTGGTCCTACCAACGGAGGAATCCTAGCCAGAAGCGTGTTATGTCCGCCATGTCGTAAACACCGCCCCTGACGGACGCCGCTCAGTGACGTCCGTAGCGCCACCGCAGGTAGTCGTGCTCGCGCTCGACGTAGCGCATCTCCGAGTACAGGGTGTGCGGGTCGCGCGCGCTGATGACGACACCGCCCGCGGGGATCACCGGCCAGCAGGCGAACGCCCAGAAACAGCGGGTGTAGGGACCCCACAGGACCACCCACGCACCCTGCTTCTGCCACTCGATGTGTTCGGCGATCCGGCGCTGTTCCTGCTCCCCAGTCCTGTCCATGCCGATGGAGGACATACCCGGCACTGGCAGGGGTGATCAGGCCGGAACCGGCCACGGCACCAGTGACCTGCGACCCTTGCCGAACACGGGATTCGGTCTCCCGCTTCGGAGGTTTCGGCCGCACGAAAGCGGGTCCGGGAGCCGCGCGGGCGCCGCACCCCCGCTCCGAAGGCGCGTCCCGCCTGCGAGGACACCCCCATACGGAGACGGTGCCCGCGC
>NZ_QPFC01000638.1:0-5985 GCF_003427465.1 Nocardiopsis sp. TNDT3
CCGCTCCGGTCAAGACCGCGCCCGACGCCGCGCGGGGACACCGGCGCGGAGGCTGGAAACCCCCGCGCCACTCGTGCAAACTCTTCGTGTTCCCATAGCTACGAAAAGTCATGTCAACTGGCAGGGGTGCACATGTCCGTGCCGATGGACGCGCCCGAGTCCTCCCAGCACGCCGACCCCGAGGCGGCGGCCGCCGGAGGACGCGGGTCGGCGAACAGGTCCCTGCGCCAGATCGCCTGGCGGCGCTTCCGCAGGGACCGCCTCGGCATGGCCGGGGGCGTCGTCGTCATCCTGCTCATCCTGGTCGCGGTCTTCGCGCCCCTGCTCACCTCCTGGTTCGGCTACCCGCCCAACCAGTTCAACCAGGAGCTGATCGACCCGCTCACCGGCGGCGTCCTGCGCGACCCCGCCGACCCCTCCCTGGGGCTCGACCCCTGGGGCGGTATCAGCGCCGACCACCTGCTCGGCGTGGAACCCGTCAACGGGCGCGACCTGTTCAGCCGCATCGTCCACGGCGCCCGCACCTCCCTGCTGGTCGCCACGGTCGCCACCCTGGTCTGCGTGGTCATCGGCACCGTCCTGGGCATGGTCGCCGGGTACTTCGGCGGCTGGGTCGACACCGTCATCAGCCGGGCCATGGACATCTTCCTGGCCTTCCCGCTGCTGCTCTTCGCCATCGCCCTGGTCGGCGTCATCCCCGACGGCTCCTTCGGCCTGAGCGGCAACGGCCTGCGCATCGGCGTGCTGGTCTTCATCATCGGGTTCTTCAACTGGCCCTACATCGGCCGCATCGTGCGCGGACAGACCCTGACCCTCCGGGAGCGCGAGTTCGTGGAGGCCTCCCGCAGCCTCGGCGCGGGCAGCGCCCACATCGTCTTCCGCGAGATCCTGCCCAACCTCGTCACGCCGATCCTGGTCTACTCCACGCTGCTCATCCCCACCAACATCCTGTTCGAGGCGGCCCTGAGCTTCCTGGGCGTGGGCATCAACCCGCCCATGGCCACCTGGGGCGGCATGCTCGACAACGCCCTGCGCTTCTACACCGTCGCACCGCACTTCGTGCTCATCCCGGGGCTGGCCATCTTCGTCACCGTCCTGGCCTTCAACCTCTTCGGCGACGGGCTGCGCGACGCCTTCGACCCCCGCTCCTCCGACTGACGGGCCGCACCCGTCGCGTGTCCCGGGCCGGGCACCGGCCCCCGCCAGCCAATCCGACCAGGAGGCAAGCTTGACCACCGACCACCACACAGGCGCGGCGCCCTCGCGGCGCCGCGGACGCCGCCGGACGACCGCGACCCTGGCCGCGGGCACGGCCGCGGCGCTGCTGCTGGCCGCCTGCGGGGGCGCGGACGGAGGCGGGGGCGAAGGCGGCCCGGTCGACGCCGAGTTCAACCAGGGCGAGACCGAGGTGGTCAACCCCTCCGACCAGACCGGCGGCACCCTGCGCTACGCCATCTCCTCGGACTTCGACTCACCCGACCCCGGCAACACCTACTACGCGTTCGGCTGGAACTTCAGCCGCTACTACGCGCGCACCCTGCTCACCTACGTCGGGGCGCCCGGCGCGGAGGGCACCGAACTCCAGCCCGACCTGGCCGCGGAGATGCCCCGGCCCAACGAGGACCTCACCGAGTGGACGGTGCCCATCAAGCAGGGGCTGCGCTACGAGGACGGCTCCGAGATCACCGCGCCCGACATCGAGTACGCCATCGCGCGCAGCAACTTCGGCGCCCAGGCCCTGCCCAACGGCCCCAAGTACTTCCAGGACCTGCTGGCCGACAGCGACGACTACGAGGGCCCCTACGCCGACGAGGACGACCCGCTGGCCGGGTTCGACGGGATCGAGACCCCCGACGACCACACCCTGGTCTTCCACCTCAAGGACCCCTTCGCGGAGTTCCCGTACCTGCTCATCCAGCCGCAGACCGCGCCGGTCCCGCCCGAGGCCGACCGCGGTGAGCAGTACCAGAGCCGCGTCGTCTCCTCCGGGCCCTACAAGTTCGACGGCGAGTACCGGCCCGGCGTCTCCCTGAACCTGGTGCGCAACGACCAGTGGGACCCCGCCACCGACCCGACCCGCGAGGCGCTGCCGGACCGGGTCGAGGTGCAGCTGGGAGTGGACCAGAACGAGATCGACCAGCGCCTGGCCAGCGGCGACCTGGACGTGGACCTGGCCGGGGCCGGGGTGGGACCCGCCATGCGGGGCACCCTGCTCACCGACGAGGCGCGCAAGAACAGCGTGGACAACCCGCAGAGCAACACGCTGCGCTACGTCAACATCAGCACCGTCCTGGAACCCCTGGACGACCTGGCCTGCCGTGAGGCGGTCATGTACGCGGCCGACCGCGACGCCCTCCAGCGGGCCTGGGGCGGCGACACCGGCGGCGACATCGCCACCCAGATCATGCCCGCGTCGCTGCCGGGGGCCGATCCCGGCATCGACCTGTACCCCTCACAGGACAACCAGGGCGACCTGGACAAGGCCCGGCAGAAGCTGGAGGAGTGCGGCGAGCCCGACGGGTTCTCCACCTCCATCGGCGTCCGGGCCGACCGGCCCTCCGAGGTGAGCACCGCCGAGGCGCTCCAGCAGGCCCTGGCCAGGGTGGGCATCGAGACGCGGATCAAGCAGTACCCCTCGGACACCTACACCAACACCCAGGCCGGGTCGCCGTCCTTCGTGGAGGACAACGACCTGGGCCTGACCGTGTACGGGTGGGCCCCGGACTGGGCGAGCGGCTACGGCTTCATGAGCAAGATCCTGGACGGCGACGCCATCCAGGACGCGGGCAACGCCAACATCTCGGAGCTGGACGACGAGCGGATCAACGGCTGGTTCGACGAGGTCATCACCGTGCGGGACCCCGAGGAGCGCGCCTCGATCTACACCCGGATCGACCGGCGGGCGATGGAGCAGGCGGCGATCCTGCCCGCGGTGTTCGAGCGCACGGTGCTCTACCGGCCGCCGAACCTGACCAACGTGTACTACCACTCGGGCTACTCCATGTACGACTACATGGCGCTCGGCACCACCCGGGAGTGAGGAACAGCGGGTAGGGCCCCGTGCGGTGCGGGTCGGCAGGCGTCTTCTCCCCTCACCGGGGCAGGTCAGGGGCGGGACAGGGGGCCTGCCGACCCCGCCGGAGCCGGACCGGCGTCGGGGCTGTGGGCCCGCACGATAACACACGGCACTGAAATTTTGTCGGACGGCAACTTTCGCTTCCCGGACCGTGTGTCCGCAGAGTATGGCGGGTAGCGTGGCATACCGGGCGTCGTCTCCCCGCTGCCGGTAGCCCTTGCACCCCCCTGCGCGCTCTCTGCGCCAGCGGTGGAACGACGCTCTGCGGCACCCGCCCACGACCACGCGCGCACCGCGCGTACGTGAACGTGCTCGGTGGAGCCGCCCGCACGGCCCGGCGCGGGCCGTGCGCCGCGACGCGTGGGGAGTGGAACACCAGTGCTTGCTTCGGGGACCAGCGACCGTGCTCCGCTGGAGGGCGACGGGGCCGGGCCGGTCGGCGGACGACGGGCCGGTGCGCTCCCGGCGCCCGCCGCGGTCGCCAGACTCCGCCGCGCCGCCCGCGAGCTGGGCAACATCCTGCACCCGGTCCGCCTCGTGGAGCAGGCGGTGCGCTTCCCGGTACCGGAGGCGGCCCAGACGTGCGCGCTCTTCCTCACCCAGCCCGACGGCTCGGTGCGCTGGACCGCGGCGTTCACCTCCGAGGGCGGTCGCCGCCGCGTCGGAACCGGTGAGGGCGTCTGGGACCGCGGCACGGTGGACGGCGCCGCCTGGCTGAACGAGGTCGTGGACGGGGCGCGCACGGTGGCCGAGCCCACCCCCGGCGACCCCGTCGAGAAGCTCCTCCTGGAACTGGCCGGGTACGACGGCGCGCGGGGCGCGCTGTGCGCCGTGGCCGTCCCCGGCCTGTCCGGAACCGCGGGAGCGCTGCTGTTCCACCGCGCCCACGGGCACTTCGACGCGGCGGACACCAAGGCGCTCACCGAGTATGCCGAACGCGTCGGCTCCGCCCTGGGCGCCGCCCGCATGTACCAGTACCAGGCCCGCACCGCCTCTACCCTCAAGGCCGCGCTGGTCCCCGCGCCCCTGCCCGGCGTCGCGCACGCCTTGCTCGGCGCGGCCTTCCGTTCCGCCGTCGAGGCCGAGCGCATCGGCGGCGACTTCTACCAGGTCAACGAACTGGAGGAGGGCTTCGACTTCTCCTTCGGGGACGTGTGCGGCAAGGGCAACGACGCCGCCCTCCTGACCGGGATGATCCGCCAGTCCCTGGAGGCGCTGCGGCTGGTCGAACAGGACCCCCGGCGGCTCCTGGAACTGCTCAACGTCCTGCTGCTGCGCACCGACCCCGAGAAGTTCAGCACCATGCTCCTCGGACTCGCCAGCCCCCTGCCGGGCGGCGGGCTGCGCATCCGCGCCGCCGGGGGAGGCCATCCGCCCCCGCTCGTCGTGGGCGTGGACGGCACTGTCCGGGAGGTGTCCATCGGGGGCCTGTTCGTGGGCGCGGTGGAGGAGGCCGTCTTCCGGGAGACGGAGTTCACCCTGGCCCCCGGCGAGACGATGGTGGTCTTCAGCGACGGGGTCACCGAGGCGCGCAATCCCCTGCTGGGCGGGGAGATGCTCGGTGAGGAACGCCTGGCCCGGCTGCTCTCCGAGTGCGGGGGCATGCCAGCCCCGGCCGTCTCGGACCGGATCGTCCAGGTGGTCGGGGACTGGCTCGACGGAGGGGAGCACGACGACATCACGGTGCTCACCGTGCAGGCCCGCGCCGTCCGGGGAGGTGTCGCCGGTGACCGCTGACCACGACATCCTGCCGGACGCGGTCGCGCCCGTGTCGCCCGCCGTCGTCGCCGACGACTTCTTCGCGCGCGTACGCGACCTGGACGACGCGGGGGCCCTGGCCGTGGTGCGGGAGGCGCTGGCGGCCGGAGTCGACCACGAGTCGCTGGTCCTGGACGTGATCGCGGTGTCCCAGATGCGCGTGGGAATGATGTGGCAGGCCAACGAACTCTCGGTGGCCAGGGAGCACGCCGCCACCCACATCGGTGAACTCGCCCTGGGCCTGGTCCTCGAACACGGCCTGGCGCGTGTGGCCGGGGAACGCCCCCTGGGTTCGGTGGTGGTGGCCTGCGTCGAGGGGGAGTGGCACGGCCTGCCCGCGCGGCTGCTGGGGGACGTGCTGCGCCTGCGCGGCTGGAGGGTCACCTTCCTCGGGGCGAGCGTGCCCGCCCACCACCTGACCCTGCACCTTCAGGAGACCGCGCCCGACGTGGTGGCGCTGAGCTGTTCCCTGCCCTCGCACCTGGTCAGCGCACACGCCATGATCACCGCCGCCGCGCGGACCGGGGTGCCCGTCATCGCCGGGGGGCGCGGCTTCGGGCCGGACTCCTCCCTCGCGCTCCGGTTGGGCGCGAGCCTGTGGGCGGCCGACGCCCGCTCCGCCGCCGATCTGTTGGAGCGGCGCATGCCGTTGTCGTCCCTGCGGCCCAGGGAGGAGGCGCTGACCCCGGCCGCCGAGTACGCGAGCCTGGTGCAGCGCCGCCGCGACCTGGTGCGGACCGGTGTGGAGCACGCGCGGGCCCTCTACGAGGCCCGGGGCGCCAGCCTGGAGGGCGCGGACCTGGACCGGACGGTCGAGGATTTGGGGCACATCACGGACTTCCTCTTGACGTCGCTGTACGTGGGCGACGGTGCGGTCTTCACCCGTTTCCTGGCGTGGACCCGCGGTGTGCTGGAGGTGCGCGGGGTTCCGGCGGTGGGGGTGGCTCGCGTGCTGGAACTCCTCGAAGGGGAGTTGTTCGACTACCCCGAGACGTGCGCGGCACTGCGCGCGGGGCGGGCCGTGCTCGGCTGAGGTGCCCGCCTGGGCGGGGCGGGCGCCCTTCGCCGCCGTACCAGCGCCACCAGGGTCACCAGTGCCGTACCAGCTCAGGGGGAGGTCGGGGGGTCGGGCTGGTTGAGGAGGGTGGCGA
>NZ_QPFC01000063.1:0-8207 GCF_003427465.1 Nocardiopsis sp. TNDT3
GAGGTTGGGCAGGGTGGGGGCGGCCACGATGCGGTTCTCCCGGCGCAGGAAGCGGGCGGTCACGGCCAGCCGGGTCGCGGCGTCCTCGGCCTCCAGCATCCGCTGCTTCTCCGCCTGGTCCAGGACCGCGGCCGCGGCCACCGCGTAGGACAGCGCGATGGGGTCCTTGGGCAGCTCGGGCGAGGCGTCCGGCGACATCCCGATCGAGGCCAGGCGCTGGGAGTAGGTCCCGAACAGATCGCGCACGCGCTCGGCGTGCTCCTCCGCGTCCGGGCCGGTCGGCTCGGGCAGGAAGGACACCGACGCGGTCGAGTACTCCTCGGGGGAGGAGGCGTCCACCTGCGACAGGTCGGTGATGGAGAACCGCGCGCCGCCCTCGACGACCAGGTCGTAGCGGCCGTCCTCGTAGGTGCGCACGTCGCGCACCAGGGCGGTGCACCCGGTCGCGCTGATCCGGGGCAGCGAGGTGCCCGGTCCTCCCGTGGTGGGCGTCCCGGTGTCGGCGCCGCCGGAGCCCTGGCCGGACTCGGAGGCCACCTCCTGGCCCAGCTCGATCCACACGACGCCGAACCGGAGCGGGCCCCGGCCGCGCCCGCCCTCGTCCCCCTGGGCGAAGTCGGGCCCGAGCAGCTCCGCGACCAGGCGGCGGTAGCGCCGCTCGAAGACGTGCAGGGGAACGGTCATACCGGGGAACAGCACGGTGTTCAACGGGAAGATCGGCAGGGCCAAGGGCATGGTTCCAGTATGCCCCTCATGCCGGGAACGCGGGCGCCGAAACCGGCGGCGCGTCCCCGGCCGGTCCCGGCCCCGAGGCCCGCGGGCGCCCGGGGTCCGGGTCACGGGGTCAGGAGACCGACGGGCCGGCGGTGCCGGGCGCGCCCTGGCTGCCGCTGTCCTCGCTGGGCATGTCCCGGGCGACGAAGTCCTCCACGTGGAACAGGTTGCCGTTGGCGCGGTCCACCACGTTGAGGAGGGTCGACATCTTGGCGACCTCCTCGGTCTGCTCCTGGATGAACCACTGGAGGAACTGCTCGCCGGTGTAGTCGTCCTCGTCCCGGGCGACCTTGGCCAGGCGCTGGAACTGGTCGGTCACCTCGCGCTCCTGGCGAAGGGCCAGGGCGACCAGGTCCCGGGGCACGGCGAAATCGGTCTCGATCTCGTCCACGCCCGGAAGGGAGAACGGGACGTCGGTGTCCAGGAGGAACCGCACGATCATCATCGCGTGGTCGCGCTCCTCCAGGGACTGCTCGTAGAAGACCCGCGCCAGCTGGGGCAGGTCGTGGTCGTCGAACCAGGCGGCGATGGCCACGTACTGGTGGGAGGCCGTGAACTCGTGCCGCACCTGGTCGACGAGGAGCCGGTGGAACTTGGAAAGGCCGATATCGCTGCTCTTGTTCGAAGTCATGAGTACACGATAACGCATGGAAAAGCATTTCGCGACATTTATCAGTGTGACTCGAATTTCTTAGGCAAGCCTTTCTGAAGGTTAATAAGGTTAGGTGTCCCAAACTTAGGCCGCACTTATTCGGGCGTAACGCGTTCCACCCCGTCGGCGCCCTCCCGGGCCGGCGCGTACCCGCCGGTGGCGCGTGTGGCGTCCATCATCCGGACGGCGCCGCCCACCGAATGGGCACTTCCCCCTAGACTGGGACCGTGATCAGTCGAATCGACCTCCGAGGCACCCAAGGCGACCCGCGTCAGGCCCTTCCGCGCGCGGAACTGGACGTGGCGGCCGCCGCCGAGCGCGTACGCCCCCTGTGCGAGGACGTGCGCCATCGCGGTGTCGAGGCCCTGGTCGAACTCACCGAGCGCTTCGACGGCGTCAGACTGACCGACATCCGCGTGCCCAAGGACGCGATCGAGGCCGCCCTGGACGGCCTCGACCCCGCCGTGCGCGCCGCGCTGGAGGAGTCCATCCGCCGCGCCCGCGCGGTCCACCGCGACCAGCGCCGCACCGACCACACCACCCGCGTCGTGCCCGGGGGCACCGTCACCGAGAGGTGGATCCCCGTCGACCGCGTCGGCCTCTACGTGCCGGGCGGCCGGGCCGTCTACCCCTCCAGCGTCGTCATGAACGTCGTCCCCGCCCAGGAGGCGGGGGTGCGCTCCCTGGCGGTCACCTCGCCGCCCCAGAGCGCCTTCGGCGGGCTGCCCCACCCGACCATCCTCGCTGCCTGCGCCCTGCTCGGCGTCGACGAGGTCTACGCCGTCGGGGGCGCCCAGGCGATCGCCATGTTCGCCTACGGCGCGGGCCCCTGCGAGCGCGCCGACATGGTCACCGGCCCCGGCAACATCTGGGTGGCCGCGGCCAAACGCCTGCTCAAGGGCGTCATCGGCATCGACGCCGAGGCCGGTCCCACCGAGATCGCGATCCTCGCCGACGCCACCGCCAACCCCGACTACGTCGCCGCCGACCTGATCAGCCAGGCCGAGCACGACGTCGTCGCCGCCTCCGTCCTGGTCACCCCGGACGAGGCGCTCGCCGAGGCGGTCACCGACCGCCTCGCCGCCCGCGTGGCCGCCACCAAGCACGGCGACCGCGTCCGCGAGGCCCTGTCCGGCCCGCAGTCCGGCATCGTCCTGGTCGACGACCTCGACCACGGCCTCGCCGTCGTCAACGCCTACGCCGCCGAGCACCTGGAGGTCATGACCGCCGACGCCGCCGCGTGGGCCGCGCGCGTGCGCAACGCGGGCGCGATCTTCGTCGGCGACTTCTCGCCGGTCTCCCTGGGCGACTACGCGGCCGGGTCCAACCACGTGCTGCCCACCGGAGGCTGCGCCTGCCACACCGGCGGCCTGAGCGTGCAGACCTTCCTGCGCGGCGTGCACGTGGTCGAGTACGACCGCGAGGCGCTGACCGACGTCGCCCACCACGTCATCGCCCTGGCCAACGCCGAGGACCTGCCCGCGCACGGCGAGGCCGTCGCCGCGCGCACGGACCCGGCCTGAGCCCGAAGGCCACCCGCCCGGCGGGAACCCGGGCGCGCGGGCCCCGCGGCCGCACCGGCCGCGACCCGCACGCCCCGCCCGCCTCCGACCGACCATGAGCGTGCAACCGTGAGCTTCACCCTGAACGACCTGCCCCTGCGCGACGACCTGCGCGGCCGCTCGCCCTACGGCGCGCCGCAGCTGGACGTGCCCGTGGTGCTCAACACCAACGAGAACCCGCACCCGCCCTCGGCGCGCCTGGCCAAGGCGCTGGCCGAGGCGGTCGCCGACACCGCCCTGGGCCTCAACCGCTACCCCGACCGGGACGCGGTCCGCCTGCGCGAGGGCCTGGCCGCCTATCTCGGCCACGGCCTGACCGCCGACCAGGTGTGGGCGGCCAACGGCTCCAACGAGGTCCTCCAGCAGATCCTCCAGGCCTTCGGCGGCCCCGGCCGGTCCGCCATGGGCTTCGAGCCGTCCTACTCCATGCACCCGATCATCTCCCGGGGCACCGGCACCGCCTGGGTGTCCGTGCCGCGCGGAGCCGACTTCCGCGTCGACGTGGACGCCGCCCTGGCCGCCATCGCCGAGCACCAGCCCAGCGTCGTCTTCCTCACCTCGCCCAACAACCCCACCGGCACCGCCCTGGACCTGGCCGACACGGAGCGCGTCCTGGCCGCGGCCCCCGGCGTCGTGGTCGTGGACGAGGCCTACGCCGAGTTCCGCCGCGAGGGCACGCCCAGCGCGCTGAGCCTGCTGTCCGACCACCCCAGGCTCGTCGTCTCGCGCACCATGTCCAAGGCCTTCGCCCTGGCCGGGGCGCGCGTGGGCTACCTGGCCGCCCACCCGGCCGTGGTCGAGGCCCTCCAGCTGGTCCGCCTGCCCTACCACCTGTCCGCCGTCACCCAGACGGTCGCGCTCACCGCGCTCGACCACGCCGACGAACTCCTCGCCGCCGTCGCCGACCTGCGCGCCGAACGCGACTCCCTGGTCTCCTGGCTGCGCGGGCACGGCTTCTCGGTCGCCGAGTCCGACGCCAACTTCGTCCTGTTCGGCGAGTTCGAGGACCGCAGCCGCGTCTGGCAGGACATGCTCGACCAGCAGGTCCTCATCCGCGAGACCGGCCCGCCCGGGTGGCTGCGCGTCAGCGTCGGAACCCCGCAGGAGATGGCCGCCTTCCGCCGGGCCCTGCTCAGCGCCACCGGACGCTGAGCCGTGCCCGCCGACCCCGAGACCGCCGCCGGGCCCGGCCCGGCCGGGCCCCGCACCCACCGCACCGAGCGAGGAAGTCCCACCACCATGAGCCGCACCGGACGCGTCGAGCGCACCACCAAGGAAACCAAGGTCCTGGTCGAGATCGACCTGGACGGCACCGGCGTCGCCGACGTCTCCACCGGCGTCGGCTTCTTCGACCACATGCTCGACCAGCTCGCCAAGCACGGCCTGTTCGACCTGACCGTGCGCACCGAGGGCGACCTGCACATCGACTCCCACCACACCATGGAGGACACCGCCCTGGCCCTGGGCGCGGCCTTCCGCGAGGCCCTGGGCGACAAGCGCGGCATCCGCCGCTTCGCCGACGCCAAGGTGCCCCTGGACGAGGCCCTGGCCGAGGTCACCGTCGACGTCTCCGGCCGCCCCTACCTGGTGCACAGCGAGCCCGAGGGCATGGCCCCGCTGATCGGCCGCGACTACGACACCACCATGACCCGCCACATCCTGGAGTCGTTCGTGGCCCAGGCCCGCGTCGCCCTGCACGTGCGCGTGCCCTACGGCCGCAACGCCCACCACATCGTCGAGTGCCAGTTCAAGGCGCTGGCCCGCGCCCTGCGCGCGGCCACCGAGGACGACCCGCGCGTCAGCGGCATCCCGTCCACCAAGGGCGCCCTGTAGATGGACGGATACCTGTGGGGGATCGCCCTCATCGTGCTCGGGGGCTTCCTCGCCGGGGGCGCGTACGCCCTGTGGAGGGTCAACCGGCCCCTCGCCGTCGTCCTGGCCGGATGCACGGCGCTCGCGCTGGCCTCCGGCGTACTGCGCCTGGACTACTTCTGAAGGGGAAGGGCAGCACCATGCCGTCACGAGTGGTCGTCTTCGACTACGGCTCCGGCAACCTGCGCTCGGCGCAGCGCGCGATGGAGCGCACCGGAGCCGACGTCACCGTCACCTCCGACCCGCACGCCGCCCTCGACGCGGACGGCCTCGTCGTCCCGGGCGTGGGCGCGTTCAGCGCCTGCATGTCCAGCCTCCGGGCCGCGGGCGGCGACCGGATCATCGGCAGGCGCGTGGCCGGGGGCCGCCCGGTCCTGGGCATCTGCGTGGGGATGCAGGTGCTCTTCGACCGGGGGGTGGAGCGCGCCGACTCCGACGCCGAGGCGGGGGAGGAGGTCACCGAGGGCTGCGGCGAGTGGCCCGGCACGGTGGACCGCCTGCGCGCACCGGTCGTTCCGCACATGGGCTGGAACACCGTCCGCCCGCCCGAGGACACCCGGCTCTTCGCCGGGATCGGCCCCGAGGACCGCTTCTACTTCGTGCACTCCTACGCCGTGCGCGAGTGGGAGTTCACGCCCACCAACGAGCGCATCCCGGCGCCCGGGGTGACCTGGGCCGAGCACGGCGAGCCGTTCGTGGCCGCCGTCGAGAACGGACCCCTGTGGGCCACCCAGTTCCACCCGGAGAAGTCCGGCGACACGGGCGCCCGCATCCTGGCCAACTGGGTGGACACCCTCTGACCGGTGTCCGCCGCGCCCGGCCCGCCACCGCTCCCGAAGACCTTCCGACCGACGAGAACGAGATGACTCCATGACCGGCGAGACCACCACCCCCGTACTCGAACTGCTGCCCGCCGTGGACGTGGCGGGCGGCCAGGCCGTCCAGCTCGTCCAGGGCAAGGCGGGCTCCGGCGGGCAGTACGGCGACCCCTTCGAGGCGGCCCTGGCCTGGCAGTCCGCCGGTGCCGAGTGGATCCACCTGGTGGACCTGGACGCCGCGTTCGGCCGCGGCCACAACCGCGACCTGCTGCGCGACATCGTGGGCCGCCTCGACGTCAAGGTCGAGATGTCCGGCGGCATCCGCGACGACGAGTCGCTGGCCGCCGCCCTGTCCACCGGGTGCAGGCGGGTCAACATCGGCACCGCGGCCCTGGAGAACCCGGAGTGGTGCGCCAGGATCATCGCCGAGCACGGCGACCGGATCGCGATCGGCCTGGACGTGCGCGGCACCACCCTGGCCGCGCGCGGCTGGACCCGCGACGGCGGCGACCTCATGCAGACCCTGGAGCGCCTGGAGTCGGAGGGCTGCGCCCGCTACGTCGTCACCGACGTCCAGAAGGACGGCACCCTGAAGGGCCCCAACCTGGACCTGCTGCGCACCGTGTGCGAGCGCACCGACAAGCCGGTGGTGGCCAGCGGAGGCGTCTCCAGCCTGGAGGACCTGCGGGCGATCGCCACGCTGGTGCCGCTGGGAGTGGAGGGCGCCATCATGGGAACCGCGCTGTACGAGGGCGCCTTCACCCTGGAGGACGCCCTGGCCACGGTGCGCGAGTCCGGGAGCGTGCGGCCGTGAGCGTGTCGGTGCGCGTCATCCCCTGCCTGGACGTGGACGCCGGGCGGGTGGTCAAGGGCGTCAACTTCGAGAACCTGCGCGACGCGGGCGACCCGGTGGAGCTGGCGGGCACCTACGACGCCGACGGCGCCGACGAGCTCACCTTCCTCGACGTCACCGCCTCCAGCGGCGACCGCGAGACCACCTACGACGTGGTGCGCCGCACCGCCGACCAGGTGTTCATCCCGCTGACCGTGGGCGGCGGGGTGCGCACCCCCGACGACGTGGACCGGCTGCTGCGCGCGGGCGCGGACAAGGTGGGCGTCAACACCGCCGCCATCGCCCGGCCCGAACTCATCAGGGAGATCGCCGAGCGCTTCGGCCGCCAGGTGCTGGTGCTCTCCGCCGACGTGCGCCGGGTGCGCGAGGACGGGCGGCCGACCCCGAGCGGGTTCGAGGTCACCACGCACGGCGGGCGCCGCAGCGCCGGGGTCGACGCCCTGGAGTGGTGCGAGCGCGCGGCCGAGCTGGGGGCGGGGGAGATCCTGCTCAACTCGATGGACGCCGACGGCACCCGGTCGGGCTTCGACCTGGAGCTGATCCGGGCGGTGCGCTCACGGGTGGAGGTGCCGCTGATCGCCTCCGGCGGCGCGGGCGCGGTGGAGCACTTCGCCCCGGCCGTGGCGGCGGGAGCGGACGCGGTGCTGGCCGCGACGGTCTTCCACTTCGGGCAGTTCACCATCGCCGACGTCAAGAAGAGCCTGCGCGAGGCGGGCCACCCCGTCCGCTGAGCGGCGCGGGGCCCGGCCCCGGCCGCTTGCAGGCACAAGGCCTCCGCGCGCACGCGAGCGCGCGGAGGCCTTCCTCGTGTCCGGCCCGCTCGTGTCCGAGCCCCCGTGTTCCGCGGCCCCGCCTCCGGCCGGAACCCGGTCCCGCCCTGTGGCCCGGTACACGCGCACACCGTCGAATCGGTTGGCGCATGTGCTGAGAAAACAGGACAAGGACAGAGAACTATGTCCTTTTGGTGGCATTGGCGTGCATTTTGTGAACGTGGCGCGGGTCTCACACATCGAACAGTGTGTAACACCCAACCACTCCGCAGCACCGACCACAGGGACCCCAGGGGAAAGGAACCTCTCCATGTCCACCACCACCGGGCGGGCCGCATCCCTCCTCGCGGCCGCCGCCCTCGCCGTGACCACCGCCCTCGCCACCGCGCCCGCCGCCCTGGCGGACGACATCGACCAGACCTCCCCCGAGGTCCTCGCCGCCATCGAGTCCCAGGTCTGGCCCGAGTACACCCTCGGCGACTCCAGCATCGACGTCTACGCCGCCAAGATGCTGCTCTCCTCGGGTGAGATCAACCCCGGCGAGCTCAACCTGGAGTTCGACCAGGACCTGCACGACACCCTCGTCACCTACCAGGAGGCCTTCGGCCTGCACAACGACGGCGACCTCAACCCCGACACCTGGGAGCACTTCCAGGAGCTGGTCTTCGGCCAGCACCAGTTCCGCCGCGGGGACACCGGCCCGGTCGTCACCATGATCCAGCGCGAGCTCAACGCCAAGTTCAACGCCCACCTGGCCACCGACGGCGTCTACGGACCCGCCACCGAGCGGGCCGTCCGAGCCGCCCAGGAGCACTTCGGCATCGGCGTCGACGGCGTCTTCGGGCCCGTCTCCTTCCACGCCGTGATCAGCTACCAGGACTACGCCCGCTGACCGGCCCCGCGGCG
>NZ_QPFC01000639.1:0-1528 GCF_003427465.1 Nocardiopsis sp. TNDT3
CTCCTCGACTCCGAGCCAGACCCCCGCCCCCACCTGCGGTAACGGCGACGGCGATGATGATGACGACTGCGACGACGACAACGACGACAACGAGGGCGGCGACGATGACGACTGAGGGTCGTTTCGACGGGGACGCCCCGACCGAGGACCTCAGCGGCGTGGTCGGCGGGAACTCCTGGAGCGCGTCCGCGCACACCGACGTGAACTCCACCATGGTCATGAGGGGACCCCAGCCGGAGGTGCCGCAGAAGCGGCGCATCCCCGCCAGACTCCTCATCATGGCCTGGGTCGTCCTGCTGATGGCCGCCGTCCTCGTCCTGGTCAACATCCTCACCTGGAGCGCGCTCACCGCGCGCAACGACGAGCGCGTGGACGGGGCGCTGTCCCAGGAGATCGGCGAGTTCCAGGAGTTCGCCGCCGTGGGCGTGGACCCGAACACGGGTGAACCCTTCACCGACGTCTCCACCCTCATCCGGCTCCACCTGGCACGCCAGTACCCCGACCGGGCCGAGATCCTGTTCGGCTGGGTGGAGGAGTCGGCCTCCGGCGGCGGCGCGGGCGGCGCCCCGGACGCCGCGGCCCAGCCCGGACGCATCCGCCAGGGCCAGGAGCCGCCCTTCGACGTGTCCGCGGATCCCGCGATGGTCGCGGAGGTCCTGGAGGCGTCCAGCGCCCGCGGCACCCTGGACACCCCCGCCGGTCCGATGCGGTGGGAGAAGATCCGCGCCCTGCCCCCGGGCGGCGGCACCGACGCCGAGGGCGCGGGGTGGTTCGTCATCGGCTACTTCACCGAGGCCGACGAGGACACGGTCACCTCCACCACGCAGACGATCGCGCTGGTCAGCCTGGCCGGGCTGATCGCCGCGAGCACCGCGGCCTGGTGGGTGGCGGGACGCTTCCTCGCGCCCGTGCGCCTGGTCCGGCAGACGGCCGCGCACATCACCGAGGAGGACCTGACCCGGCGCATCGACGTGTCCGGTCGGGACGACATCGCCGCGCTCGCCGAGCAGTTCAACAGCATGCTGGACCGGCTGGAGGGCGCCTTCACCGCCCAGCGGCAGTTCGTGGACGACGCCGGGCACGAGCTGCGCACGCCCATCACCATCGTGCGCGGCCACCTGGAGCTGATGGGCGACGACCCCGAGGAGCGGCGCGAGGTCCTGCGCCTGGTCACCGACGAGCTGGACCGCATGAGCCGGATCGTGGAGGACCTGCTGCTGCTCGCCAAGGCCCAGCAGCCCGACTTCCTGCGCGAGGAGGAGGTGTCCCTGGCCGAGCTGACCAGCGACATCGACGCCAAGGTGCGCAGGCTCGGCGACCGCGACTGGCGACTGGAGTCGCTGGCCGAGGGGGTCGCCCGGCTCGACCCGCAGCGCGTCACCCAGGCCGTGGTGCAGCTGGCCGCCAACGCGGTGCGGCACACCGCGCCGGGATCCACACTGCTTGTGGGCTCGGGGTTCAGCGGCGACGACGTGCTGTTCTGGGTCTCCGACCAGGGGCCCGGCATCCCGGCCGAGGAGCACGGCCG
>NZ_QPFC01000640.1:0-4993 GCF_003427465.1 Nocardiopsis sp. TNDT3
TCCGCGCGAGCTCGAACAGCTCCTGGGCCGACTCCCCGTGCAGCCGGCCCAGGGCCATGTCCACGATGTAGGGGGCGCTGCCCTCGGCGAGCAGGCGCTTCTGCTCCGTGCGCACGTGCTCGGCGTGGGCGAGGGCGAGCACGGACGGCAGGGGGCTGCCCGCGGGCGCGGTGTCGGCTGCGGCTCCCGCGAACGCGAACATCTCCTCGGTGCTGCCGCCCCGGGCGGCCGACAGGGTGCGCGTGCGGACCGTGTGGGCGGGGAACAGGTGGGGCGCGCGGGCGGTGATCTCACGCCAGATCCGGTCCTTCTCCTCCCGGTCCGCGCCCAGGCCCATCGCGGCGGTCTGGAGCCCGGCCCAGGGCGCCGCGTCGTCGGGGCGCAGCCGCGCGGCGGCCTCCAGTGCCTCCACCGCCTCGTGCAGGGCGGCGGAGGCGGCCTTCTCGTCGGCCCTGGTCCCGCCGGAGGGCCGGACCAGGGCGCGGGCCAGCAGCGTGTGGCCCAGCCAGAGCATGGTGTCGGCCCCGTCGGCACCGGCCGCCATGAGTCCGACGATCTCCTCGGGCAGGTCGACGGCGGCCCTGGCCAGCGCCTCGACCCGCAGCACGCGGGTCTCGGGGTCCTCCCGGCTCTCCACGAGCAGAGGGGTGCCGGCTTCGAGGTCGCCCTCGCGGACGGCCTCGCACGCGGTCCTCAGGACCGGGTCGACTCCGAAGGCCTCCGGTACCAGGTGCGCCCCGATGTCGGCGCCCCGACGCGGCACCCTGGCTGGTTTGCGTACGAATCGCCACATGCGACCGAGCGTAGCGGGCCCTCGGCCCCTCGGGCCCACGGGGCGACGGGGCGGCGGGCCCGCGCGGGGACCCGCTCGGGAACGCGGGGACCTGCCCGCGAACGCGCGACGCCGGTCCCCGGCCGCGCACCCGTCCCGCGTCCGGACGCCGCTTCGGGGAGGGCGGTGTGGCACCCTCCCGCAAGCAGAGAATAAGGTAAGGCTTCCCTTAACCGCGCGCTGGAGCGGGAGCCCCCACGGCTCCCCCGTGTCCGCCGTGCGGCCCGGAGCAGCGCTTCGCGACGAGTGAGAGGTGGGCGTACGTGAGGACTGCACGGGAGCGCGCGGCGGTCGGCCGCGGGAGGCGCCTGGCCGTGGCGGCGATCGCGCTGGCCGCCGCCGTGGCCGGATGCGCGACCGGGGCCGGGGAGGCCGACCAGCGGTCCTCCCCCGGCGCCGACGGCTACCCCGTGACCGTCCAGACCCGGCACGGCGGGGTCACGGTCGAGGAGAGCCCGAGCCGGGTCCTGGCCCTGGGCTTCGCCGCGGCGGACGAGGCCGTCTCCCTGGGGGTGACGCCGGTCGCCGTCGCCGCCGACCCCGAGACCCTGGAGGCCGCCACCCCCTGGCTGGCCGAGGAGCTGGCCGGGATCGCCGACCCCGGCCTGGTCTCGGCCGACGGCGGGCCCAACCTCGAAGCCATCGCCTCGGTGGAGCCCGACCTGATCCTGGCCCAGACCTACCAGGTTCCGGACGCGACCACGTTCGAGCGGCTCAACGCCATCGCGCCGACGGTCGCCCCGGACTCCGAGGCCCTCAACGTGGACTGGGACGCGCGCCTGCGCACCACAGCCCAGGCGCTGCGCGGTGAGGAGGAGGCCGAGGAGCTGATCACCGGCATCAGCGCGGCGTTCGCCGAGGTCGGCGGGCGGGTGCCCGACATCGGTTCCAGGACCTACCAGTGGGTGCGCGCCGACCCGGGGCGGTACGCCTTCGGCAACGGCTCGGTGCTCGAACTGTTCGGGCTGCGGCCCGCCGACAACCAGGACAACACCCAGACGGGCGACCCGCTGCCGCTGGAGCGCACCGGGGAACTCGACGCCGACGTGCTCATGGTGTGGGCCCCGACCGGGGAGGACCGCGACAGGCTGGCCGAGGACCCCCTCTTCCAGGAGCTGCCCGCGGTCGGGGCCTCGACCGTGTACTACGCCGACCTGGCCTTCGCCAACGCGCTGAACTCCCCCGCGCCCATCGGGCTGGAGTGGCTCAGGGGCGAGCTGGAGCCGGTCGTCGGACAGCTCTCCTGAGGGCGGCGGGCGGCCGGTCCCCGCTGGCCCCGCCCGCGGAGGAGCGACCGCCGAGGGCCCGACCGTGCGGCGGCTCGGACGCGGGCGGTCCCCGGCGGCGCTCCCCCGGGTAAACCGCCCGCGCCGCGCGCTCAGGGCCGCGTGATGTTGGCCTCCGGGACGATCTCCGGGGCCCCGTGCTGGATCGCGTCCGCCTCCTGGTCGGTGTCCTGCTCCTGCGCCGCGCGCTCGGCCTCGATCCCCTTGCGGTAGTACTCGACCTCCCGCCCGATCTGCTCCTCGTTCCACTCCAGCGGACCGGCGAGCAGCTCGGCCGCCTCCTCGGCGGCGGCGATGCCCCGGTCCCAGGTCTCGAAGGAGATCCGGGTGCGCCGGGACAGGACGTCCTCCAGGTGGCGAGCCCCCTCGGCCTCGGCCGCGTAGACGATCTCGGCGCGCAGGTAGTCCTCGGCGTGCGCGAGCGGTCGGCCGAGGTCGGGGCGCTCCCGGACCAGGTCGAGCAGGTCGTGGACCGAGGCGCCGTAGCGGCGCAGCAGGTGGGTGACGCGGGAGACGTGCAGCCCCGAGTTCCGGGCCAGCCGGTGGCGCTGGTTGTACAGCGCCCAGTAGCCGTCCGCGCCCACCAGGGGCAGCCGGTCGGTGACCGAGGCCGGGATCCCGTTGCCCAGGCCGTGCGCGACCGCGTCCACCGCGTCCTTGGCCATCACCCGGTAGGTCGTGTACTTGCCCCCGGCGATGAGGACCAGGCCGGGCACGGGATGGGCCACCGTGTGCTCGCGGGAGAGCTTGGAGGTCTCCTCCGACTCCCCCGTCAGCAGCGGCCGCAGACCCGCGTACACGCCCTCGACGTCGTCCCGGCCCAGGGGCGTGCGCAGGACCTGGTTGACGTGGTCGAGGACGTAGTCGATGTCGGCCCGGCTCGCCGCGGGGTTCTCCTTGTCCAGGTCCCACGCGGTGTCGGTGGTGCCGATGATCCAGTGGCGGCCCCACGGGATGACGAACAGGACGCTCTTCTCGGTCCGCAGGATCATCCCGGAGGAGGCCTGGATGCGGTCGCGCGGCACCACGAGGTGGATGCCCTTGGACGCGCTGACGTGGATCTGGCCCCGGCCGCCGACCATCTCCTGGATGTCGTCGGTCCACACCCCGGCGGCGTTGACCACCTGGCGGGCCCGGACGCGCCGCTCGCCGCCGCCCTCCAGGTCGGCGACGGTGGCGCCGACGACGTGCTCGCCCTCGCGCAGGAACCCGACCGCCTGGGCGCGGGAGGCGATCTTGGCCCCCAGGCCGGCGGCGGTGCGCAGCACGCTGATGACCAGGCGGGCGTCGTCCACCTGGCAGTCCCAGTACTGGATGGCCCCGGCGAGGGCGCTGCGCTTGAGCGCGGGGAAGACCCGCAGCGCCCCGGACCTGGTCAGGTGGCGGTGCGTGGGCAGTCCGCGGTTGTTGCGCGAGCTCATGGCGAGGGCGTCGTAGAGGGTGACGCCCGCGCCGATGTAGGCGCGCTCCCAGTGGTGGGCGAACGGGAACAGGAACGGCACCGGGCGGACCAGGTGCGGGGCGATGGTGGTGAGGAGCAGGCCGCGTTCGTGGAGCGCCTCGCGGACGAGCTCGAAGTCGAACTGCTCCAGGTAGCGCAGGCCGCCGTGGATGAGCTTGCTGGACCGGCTGGAGGTGCCCGACGCGAAGTCGCGCGCCTCGACCAGCCCCGTGGACAGTCCGCGCGAGACCGCGTCCAGGGCGATGCCCGCCCCGACGATGCCTCCCCCGACCACGAGGACGTCGAGTTCCTCGTCGGCCATCGACGCGAGCGTCTCGGCGCGCCCCTTCGGTCCCAGCCAGGTGGTAGTCATCCGTCTCCTCCGTCTCGATGGGTCTCCTCCCAGGCGCATACCCGCCCCGGGCCCGTGTCCATCCGAGAGGGCCCCAGGCTAACCGGGGTCGATGATCACACCGGGTGTCCGGCACCGGCGTGTCACGGGGAGTTCGGATGGGGGCGGGAAGCGTTTCACCTCCTCGTCAGGGCCTGGGCGGGGAGGGCGGCGACCGCGGTGCTCTGCCGAAAGGCCCAGCCGACGCTCTGGCCCCGGGAGATGTCGAGGACCAGCAGGAGCGGTCCGGCGGTGACCGTCAACGCGCCGGGGGCGTCGGACCCGGTCGGACCGGGGCGGCGGCTGTCGGCGGGCAGGGCGCGCGGCGCCCCCGAGGCGGGCCGGAGACGGCCCGCCCGCGAGGGCCGACCGCCGGGTCGGACCACCGGATCAGTCCGTCTGGTCAGACGGCCGGGTCAGGCCGCGTCGGCGTAGGCGTGCGCGTAGGCCAGGACGTCGGCGACGTACTCGTCGGAGCGGTTGTACTCCAGGATCGCCGCCTCCCAGTCGGCCGCGACGGTCAGGTCGCGGCCCTCCGCGCACAGGTACCGGGCCGCGGCGAGCGCGGCGTCGTCGATGTTGTGCGGGTCGGGGTCGCCACCGGACGGGGAGTCGCCCCAGCGCTCCCAGGTGTGCGGGATGAACTGCATCGGGCCGATCGCCCGGTCCCACTCGGTGTCGCCGTCGTACCGGCCGCCGTCGGTGTCCGGGATGGCCCGGGTCCGGTTGGTGCCGTCCAGCGGGATGCCGATGATGTCGACGGTCGTGTTGCCGTCGTCGCCGATCTCTCCCCCGGCGTAGGTGCCGTGGTGCGACTCGATGTAGCCGATCCCGGCCAGGGTGGGCCAGGACAGCTGGCACGAGGGCTGGTCCCGGGCGACCACCAGCTGCGCGCCCGCGTACCCCTCCAGGGCCCGGCGCGGGATCCCGGTCGCCTCCGACACCTGGTCGAGCCACTCGGCGCTGGGGCGCTCCTCGACGGCGGGGGTCTGGCGCTCGTCGGCGCCCGCCTCCTCGGGGGCGGGGTCGCCCTCCTCCGGGGT